>CAYYZZ010000246.1:0-4370 GCA_964476235.1 uncultured Streptomycetaceae bacterium
CGTGCGCTCGCGCGGGACGGCGGCGCTCGCGCCGGCGGCCATGACGCTCTGCGGACTGCTTGCGCTGGCCGGCGGGTTGCTCGCCGCCGTGCCGAGGATGGACCACTTCTGGCTCGACGCGGTGGAGAGCGCCGTGCCTGCGGTGCAGGAGGCGTTTCTCACGCCGGGCGAACGCGGAGCGCGGCGCGACACGCTCGAGTCGCTCACGCGCGGGCAGGTCGAGCTGGCGCGGCTTCGCGCCACGGCCCAGGACGTGCGCTGGGGCACACGCACGATGGATGCCGGGCAGGAAGAGCACCTGCGCCAGTACATCGCGGGCCGGAGCGAGCTTTCGGCCGGCGACCAGCTCGTGCTGCGCACGCTGCGCGCGAAAGCCCGCGAGCGCCAGCGTTACTGGCTCGGCGTGCCGCTGCTCGTCGTCAGCGCCGCGGCCATGCTGGTGCTCGCGCGCCGCGCCGCCGTGCGGCAATCGTAGGCCGTCACCAGCGGTACGTCGCGCTCGCACTGACCGGGTAGTTCCGCGTCCGCGCTGGCTCTAACAAGCGGACGTTCGCCTCGTTGACGATCACCGAGCCGCTGGCAGGGAGAAGCGCTCTCCGATCACGACGTGCGCAGACTGTCTTCTTTCCTGCAGTCGTACAACGAAATGCGCAAGGGCGAGGAATTCGTCAAACGCGAAGTGCGGGCGCGCGCCCGCGAAAGGGCGCGCTGGTGGGCCGGACTCATCCTGATCGCCCTCGGGCTGCTCGCTTCGCCTTGGCGTCGCCTGGTTCGGCGGAAATAAGAAAAGAAGGGCGGCCGCGTAGTACCCGAGCCGTCCGGCTGTCAACCCGGGCGGTGCAGGGGTGACGGCGTCGCGCTGCTATCGCTGCTATCGCTGCTATCGCTGCTTGAGCTGGCGCTCGAGTTCGGCCGCGGAGTCCTCCCTGGCGTCGCCCGGCTGCTCCATCTGGATCTCGATCCTGGCCGGGTCCACCGCCGGCGACTTGGGGACGAAGTCCGTCACCAGCCCCGGCCAGAAGATGATGATGGCGACCAGGACGAGCTGCATGCCGACCCACGGCACCGCGCCCCAGTAGATGTCCGAGCTCTTCACCTCTTTCGGCGCGACGCCGCGCAGGTAGAAGAGGGCGAAGCCGAACGGCGGGTGCATGAAGGAGGTCTGCAGGTTCGCGCCGAGCAGCACGCCGAACCAGATGAGATCGATGCCGAGCTTCGCCGCGACCGGGGCGAGCAGCGGGATGACGATGAACGCGATCTCGAAGAAATCGAGGAAGAACGCGAGGACGAACACGAAGAGGTTGACCGCGATCAGGAAGCCGGTCACGCCTCCCGGCAGCGAGGTAAGCAGGCTCTCGACCCACAGGTCGCCGTCGACGCCGCGGAACACCAGCCCGAACACGGTCGCGCCGATCAGGATGAAGATCACCATCGCCGTGATGCGCATGGTCGAGCCCATGCCCTGCCACAGCAGGTCCCGCGTCAGCCGGCGTTGCATGGCCGCGAGCGCGATGGCGCCCATGGCGCCCATGGCGCCGCCCTCGGTCGGCGTGGCGAGCCCCATCAGGATCGTCCCCAGCACCAGGAAGATGAGGACCAGCGAGGGGACGATGCCCCGCAATATCTTGCGCGCGAGCGGCCAGCCGCGCAGCGTGCGCGCCGCGGGCGGCAGCGCGGGCATGTAGTGCGGCCTGAACACGGACACCAGGAAAATGAACAGGCAGAACAGCAGGACCTGCACGATCGAGGGCCCGATCGCGCCGGCGTACATGTCGCCCACCGATTTCCCGAGCTGGTCGGCCAGCACGATCAGCACCAGCGCCGGCGGGATCAGCTGGGTGATTGTCCCGGACGCCGCAATGACGCCGGTCGCGATCCGCATGTTGTAGCCGTAGCGCATCATGACCGGCAGCGAGATCAGCCCCATCGCGATCACCGAGGCCGCGACGGTGCCGGTGATCGCGCCGAGCACGGCGCCGACGACGATCACCGCGTAGGCGATGCCGCCGCGCACCGGCCCGAACAGCTGGCCCATGCCATCGAGCAGGTCCTCCGCCAGGCCGCAACGCTCCAGGATCGCGCCCATTAGGGTGAAGAACGGGATCGAGAGCAGCAGGTCGTTGGAGAGGATGCCGAAGACGCGGTCGGGCAGCGCCTGCAGCAGGGCGAGCTCGAAGAAGCCCAACTCGATGCCGATCACCCCGAAGAACAGGCCGACCGCCGCCAGGGAGAAGGCGACGGGATAGCCGATCAGCATGAACAGGACCAGCCCGCCGAACATCAGCGGCGCCATGATCTCCCGGGCGATCACTGCAACGGCCTGTCGTAAGGCGCGTCGAGCCGGATGCGGCCGGTCAGCGCCGCCGCGCGCTTGATGATCTCGGAGAGGCCCTGCAGGGTGAGCAGCAGGAAGCCGATCGGGATCAGGATCTTCACCGGCCAGCGCAGCAGCCCGCCCGCGTTGCCGGAGACTTCGCCGACTTGGTACGAGTTTATGAACAGCGGCCACGACAGCCAGCCGATGATGACCGTCATCGGCAGCAGGAACAGGATGCCGCCCAGCAAGTCCAGCCAGAGCCGGGTGCGCTCGCTGTAGCGGCTGTAGAACACGTCCACTCGCACGTGCTCGTTCATCTTCAGGGTATGGGAAGCGCCCAGCATCACCATGCCGGCGAACAGGTACCACTGGATCTCGAGCCAGGCGTTCGAGCTCAGGCTGAAGCCGTAGCGCATCAGGGCGTTGCCGGCGCTGATCGCGCAGGCAGCGAGCACGAGGCAGTTGGCGGCGAGGCCGATCTTCTCGTTGAGCGCGTCGATGAGCCGAGAGAACTTCAGCAATGCATCCATAGTCGGGGAACCGTTCCGGCCGGGTTGGCGGAGATGATACTGACGCAAGCGCATGAATAGCAATCTTTTTCTGGCGGGGTTCGCGCCCGCCGCGCCGGAAAAACGGCTACACTCGCCGGTGCAGGATATATGAGCATCCGCTCCCTCAACGGCACGCGCGGCATGGCGGTTGCGCCGCACGCGCTCGCCGCGCAGTCGGCGCTCGAGGTGCTGCGCGAGGGCGGCAACGCGCTCGAGGCGATGATCGCCGCCGCGGCGACGATCCCCGTCGCCTACCCGCACATGAACTCGATCGGCGGCGACTCGTTCTGGCTCGTGCACGTCCCGCGCCGGGCGCCGCGCGGCATCGATGCCTGCGGGGCGGCCGCCCGCGCCGCTTCCATCGAGTGGTACGCCGCGCGCGGGCTAGCGCAGGCGATTCCTTTCCGCGGCGGCATCGCCGCCAACACGGTCGCCGGCACTCTGTCGGGCTGGGACGCCGCCTTCAAGCTTTCGCGCAAGTGGGGCGGCCGGCTTCCGCTGAAGCGCCTCCTGGCCGACGCGATCCATTATGCGGAGCAAGGCATCGCGGTCACCGCCAGCCAGTCGACCGCGACCGCGGCCAATCGCGGCGAGCTCGAAGCCCAGCCCGGTTTCCGGGAGACGTTCCTCCCGGGCGGCATGGCGACGCCGGCGGGCAGCGTGTTCAAGCAGCCGCGCCTCGCCGCGACGCTCGAGCGCCTCGCCCGCGCGGGGCTCGGGGATTTCTATACGGGCAAGCTGGCGAAGGCGATCGCGCGGGACCTCGCCGCGACGGGAAGCCCGCTCACGCTGGACGATTTCGCGCGGCACCGCGCGAAGCTTGTCGAGCCGCTCGCGCTCGAGCACTCGCTCGGCACCGTCTACAACCTGCCGCCGCCGACGCAGGGCCTGGTGTCGCTGCTGATCCTCGGCATGCTGGATGCGCTCGAGGTCGGGGCGACTGGGCCCGCAAGCGCGGATTTCGTCCACCTCGCGGTGGAAGCGACCAAGCGGGCATTCGCGGTGCGCGACCATTGCCTCACCGACCCGGCCTACATGACGGTCGACGCGCAGGCGCTGCTCGCGCCGGAGAAAATCCGCGAGCTCGCGGCGAATGTCGATCGCGGCAGGGCCGCGCGATGGGGCGCGGGGAAGGGGCCGGCCGACACGGTGTGGATGGGCGTCGTGGACGGCGCGGGACGCTCGGTTTCCATGATCCAGAGCATTTACCACGAGTTCGGCAGCGGCGTGGTGCTGGAGGAGAGCGGCATCAACTGGCAGAACCGCGGCTGCAGCTTCTCGCTCGATCCGGCGGCGCTGAACAGCCTGAAGCCCGGACGCAAGCCGTTCCACACGCTCAATCCCGCGCTCGCGGAGCTCTCCGACGGGCGCACGATCGTCTACGGCACCATGGGCGGCGATGGCCAGCCGCAGACGCAGGCGGCGGTGTTCACGCGCATCGCGGTGTTCGGCATGGATCCGCAGCAGGCGGTCGCCGCGCCGCGCTGGCTGCTCGGCCGCAC
>CAYYZZ010000247.1:0-4362 GCA_964476235.1 uncultured Streptomycetaceae bacterium
ACGCCAAGGCCGGCGTGCCGATGCTGCCGGTGACGCACGGCGACAAGTTCACGCGTCTGCACGTGCTGCTCTATACCGTGATCCTCACCGCGGTCACGCTGATGCCCTTCGTCACCCGCATGAGCGGCGCGATCTACCTCGTTGCGGCGCTGGCGCTCGACGCGGTGTTCCTGTGGTACGCGGTGCGTATCTACGTTGCCTACAGCGACCAGCTGGCGCAGCGAACCTTCCGCTACTCCATCATCTACCTCACGCTGCTGTTCGCGGCGCTGCTCCTCGATCACTACTTCCGCTTTCCGCTGTAACGGCGTACGGCGCGGCGGGCCACGCATGAGACCACTCGTCCGGACGGTATTCTGGGTCTTGATCGTCGCTTTGCTCGGCGGCTGCGGCGACGGCAAGGACGCGCGGAAGTTCAAGCTTACCGACGTCACGGCGGCGGATTTCGGCAAGGAGCTCAACCTGACCGATCATAACGGCAAGGCGCGCACGCTCGCGGACTTCCGCGGCAAGGTGGTGACAGTGTTCTTCGGCTTCACGCACTGTCCCGACGCCTGTCCCACGACGCTCGCCGAGATGGCGCAGGTGGTGAAGGCGCTGGGCCCCGACGGTGACAAGGTGCAGGTGCTGTTCGTGACGGTAGACCCGGAGCGCGACACCGCCCAGGAGCTCAAGCAGTACGTGCCCTCGTTCAATCCCGCCTTTCTCGGGCTCCACGGCGACCTCGATGCGACCGCGCGCGCGGCGAAGGAATTCAAGGTGTTCTACCAGAAACAGCCGGTCAAGGACGGGAGCTACAGCGTGGACCACGGCGCGGGCACCTTCATCCTCGACCGCGAGGGCAGGCTCCGCCTGTTCGCTCAATACGGGCAGGGCGCGACGGCGATGCTCCACGATATCCGGCTGTTGCTCGCCGGCGCATAAAAAAAGCCCCGGCGGCGCCGGGGCTTTGTCAGATACACTTTCCCGAATCGATTACGCTGCCTGGCGGGCGATGACGCCCTTCATCCTGGCGAGCGCCTTCACTTCGATCTGGCGGATGCGCTCGGCGGAGACGCCGAACTCGGCAGCGAGATCGTGCAGCGTCGCGGCTTCCTTCTCGTTCAGCCAGCGCGCTTCGATGATGCGGCGGCTGCGCGCGTCCAGGCCCGCCAGCGCCCGCCCCAGCCCGCTCGCCCGCAGGCGTTCGGTTTCCTCGTGCTCGAGGAGGCGGCCGGGCTCGGCGTTTTCCGCCGCGAGGTAAGCGATCGGCGCGAACGATTCTTCTTCATCGTCACCCGCGAGCTCGATCGCGATATCCCTGCCGGTGAGGCGCGTTTCCATCTCGACCACTTCGTCGGGTTTGACGCCGAGCTGCTTCGCAACCGCCTTGACCTCCTCGACGCCGAGGCTGTTGAAGCTCTGCTTGAGGCTTCTCAGGTTGAAGAAGAGCTTCCTCTGCGCCTTGGTGGTGGCGACCTTGACGATGCGCCAGTTGCGCAGGATGTATTCATACATCTCGGCGCGGATCCAATGCACGGCGAACGAAACGAGCCGCACGCCGCGCTCGGGGTCGTAGCGCTTGACCGCCTTCATGAGCCCGATATTGCCTTCCTGGATCAGGTCGGCCTGCGGCAGGCCGTAGCCCAGGTAGCCGCGCGAAACCGCGACGACCACGCGCAGGTGAGAAACGACGAGCTCCCGCGCCGCCTCGAGGTCACCCTCGGTGCGGTAGCGGCGGGCGAACGCCGCTTCCCGCTCCTGGGTCAGGAGCGGGAAGCGGTTGACGGTCTGGACGTAGCTTTCCAGGCTGCCGGCAGCCGATGGGACGGGCACTGCAAAGCGGTTCATTTAACCCCCTCTATGTCATTAGTCTAGCACTCAAGTTATCAGAGTGCCAGAACACGTGAAAGTTCCATAGAGTCATGAGGTTATAGACCGATATCTGAGGCGATATCGGCGTCAAATCAGGGACTTGATGGGGGTGGGGATTGCGCCGGATCGGAGCCCGGCGAAATCCTACCGGGGCTCAATTCCAGCGAGGTGCTGGTTGACCGAGAGCCAGGACCCGAACCAGCCGAGCCCGGCGGAAAACGCGAGCAGGCTCAGGCTGTCCTCCATGCCGAGATGCCTCAGCTCGAAGCGGGCGGAATAGAGCTGCGCCAGCTCGGCGAGCGCCCCGTTCAGCAGCCACACCCCGGCCCAGATGATGGCCCAGGACGCGACGCCGCCGGCCAGTCCCTGCAGCGCGCCGAAGTAAAGAAACGGGCGGCGGATGAAGGGATCGGTCGCGCCGATCAGCTTGGAGACCTCGATCTCCTCCCGGCGGGTGAGGATCTGCAGGCGGATGGTGTTGAAAGTCACCGCCACCAGCGCAAAGGCGAACAGCGTCGCCAGCAGCCATACCGCCAGGCGCGCGAGCTTCAATCCCGCCTCCAGGCGCCGCGCCCAGGCCGTGTCGAGCTGCACGTGCGCGACCTTGGGCCAGCCGCGCACCTCGTCGCGCAGCTTTTCCAGCGCCTGGGGCTGCGTGTCCCGCGGCAGCACCACGAAGGCGTCCGGCAGCGGGTTCTGGGGCAGGCTGTCCACGACGTCGGCGAGCCCCGTGCTCGCTTTCAGCTCCTTCAGCGCCTGCTCGCGCGGCACGTAGCGCGCCTCGCGCACGCCCGCGTGTTGCTTGAGCTGCGCCGCGATTTTCCCGGCATCGCCCCGGCCGGCATCGAGCGCGAGAAACACCGAGAGCTGGGGATCGGAGGCGAGGGTATGCGCGAAGCCCTGCAGGTTGACGAGGGCGACGTAAAGCCCGACCGGCAGCGCGAGCGCGATGCCGATCACACCGACGTTGAGCAGCGTTGCAACCGGCGTGCGCATGAGCCGCGCAAGGGTCGTGCGGAAGGCATCCAGGTGGTGAAAGAACCAGCTCATGCGGCGCCTCGGATCGGTCGTCGGTGATAATCACCCTCTCCCTGTCGGCGCCTGGCGCGCAACCTCCGAAGTGTTTGTGGCAAGCATCCGTATCTGCGTCGTCGGCTGCTTGCGTGCCTCCACGGTCGCATCCCCAGAAACTGGGGCCCCTGCTCAACGCTCCGGCACGCCCTTCTTGGTCGCATCCCCGCAAGCGGGGCGGCTGACGAGGTGGAGCAGGGCCCCCAACCCAAGTTGGGAATGCGACCCGAGTCAGACGCGCGGGGACCGCCGCCCACGACCGCCTGCGAGGTCAGATCCCCGAAAAACTCGGGGCCCCTCTTCCGCTCTCCGGCGGTCCCTGCTCCGCGACTCATGCCGCTAGCCTCCCTTCCCTCAACGCGACGAGGCGGGGCTTCAGGCGCGCGGCGAAGGTTTCGTCATGGGTGGCGATGACCACGGTGACGCCGACCTGGTTGAACGACCGGAACAGCTCGCCCAGCTCGGCGGCATAGGCAGTGTCGAGGTTGCCGGTTGGCTCGTCCGCGACCAGGATGGCCGGGCGGTGGACGATGGCGCGCGCGATCGCGAGCCGCTGCTGCTCGCCGCCGGAGAGCGTGACCGGGAAGGATTTCTCCTTGGCGAGCAGGCCGACCTTGTCCAGCGCCGCGCGCACACGCCGCGCGGCCTCGCGCCGCTCGAAGCCGGTGATGGAGAGCGGCAGCATCACGTTGTCGAACGCGCTGCGGTCGAACAGCAGTTTCTGGTCCTGGAAGATGAGGCCGAAATTGCGGCGCAGGAACGGCACGGCGCGCGCCCTCAGCGCCCCCACGTTCTGGCCGTTGACGATGACGCTGCCGCTCGACGGCCGCTCGATCGCCGCGGCGAGCTTGAGCAGCGTGCTCTTGCCGGCCCCCGAATGGCCGGTGATGAGCACCATCTCGCCGGCCTCGATCGTCAGCGTGACGCCCTTCAACGCCTCCAGTCCGCTGGGGTAACGCTTGGTGACCTGGCTGAATGAAATCATGCAGTTATCCGCGCCGGTCGACGGTGAGTAAGCACTTACGGGGGACGCCGACACGGGCGCTATCAGGCATGGAGTCCGGATCCCCGGCGCGGATCAGCCCAGCATCAGTCAAAAAGCGCCGAGACGAACTCCCCGGCGTTGAACGGCCGCAGGTCGTCCAGCCCCTCGCCGACGCCGACGAAGCGCACGGGTATCGGTTTCTCCCGCGAGGCATCGGATCGCGCGTGCGCGATGGCGGCGATTACGCCGCCCTTGGCGGTGCCGTCGAGCTTGGTCAGGATGAGGCCGGTCACGCCGAGCGCCGCGTCAAACGCGCGCACCTGCGCCAGCGCGTTCTGACCGGTGTTGGCGTCGAGCACCAGCAGCACCTCGTGCGGCGCGCCCGGCAACGCCTTGGCGATCACGCGCTTCACCTTCCTGATTTCCTCCATGAGGTGCAGCTGGGTCGGCAG
>CAYYZZ010000248.1:0-4333 GCA_964476235.1 uncultured Streptomycetaceae bacterium
CGCATAGGGCCTGTCCGCCAGCCACGCGGGTATCACCGGTTCATTGCGCGGCGTGTCAGGGGCAACCAGCCGAAAGGCATCGGGCCTGACGTTCAACCGGTAAGTGGCGGCGGCGCCGGGTTTGGGTTCGGCAGCGACCGCCGGAACGAGGGCATTGCCTGCAACCACAAAAGCAAACAGCCCGGTTAACAAAGTCTTGGCCATGAGCCGCAGGTCGTGATGGACACGGGACCGCCAGTATCCCAAAAACCCGGCGCCCGCATCAGTGATAGATCAACTACCCGCCTCCTCCCAGAACCCAGATAACAACTCAACTGTGTTACAGTAACCGTCTGTATTTACTAGTCTAAATGGAACAGCCGTCGCGCTTTCCCGGGTCCGGGCTCGGGGTTCGCCAGTGTTGGCTGATCGTCGGCTGGGCACTGGTTCTTCTCGTCATCACCCTTTCCGTAACGCCTGCCCCCATCCCGGTGCCGATGGAGCTGGGAGACAAGCTCGAGCACGTACTCGCCTACGCCGTGCTCATGTTCTGGTTTGCGAACTTATCTCCGGCATCGCGCTTCCTCCCATAGTGCAAGCCCGATCAAGGAGTCAACCCCCGGTTGCGGACTTCGGTGGGCGGTCGACCCGGGCCCCCGGCTGCCAGGGATTCCAGCCCTCACGTCGACGCCGCCACTCGCGTCGGGCGAGGAGACCGGTGGCGCAGTAGAGGCGGCTGAGTCGTTTCTAGCCACAATTCAGGCACCGCTTCTTGGCGGCTTGGCGTTGTTGGTAGTTTTGCTGAGGGCTATGTTTTGGCACTATAGCGAGTCTCTAGGTAGATTGTCAGTAGCTCCAGGGAGAAGCGGAGGTTGCCCACGTCGTGCGTGATGACTTGGATCTCGGCGGGGCTGAGAGCGCCGTGTTCGAGGAGTTTGGCGGCCTCGTGGTGGCAGTGGGCCATGAGCTGCAAACGCAGGATGACGCCAGCCGCCGTCGGGCCCAACTCCACAGGCGTTGGGGCGATCGGGACGCCGTCGCTCAGTCCAGCCATAGGAATTCTCCTCGGTGTGGGAGCCCCACCCGATGGGTCAAGCGGACGAGGAGCCCCGCCGTCCGGCCCGCCATGAAGGCCTCCGGATGCTGCTCGATCTTCGGCGGGATCTTCACCTTGGATTCCTTGACCGTCGGGTGCTCTTGCTCGACAAAGGCCTTCGCCCGATCCTCCCTGGTGTCTGCAGTGGCGAGGGCGACGGCTTGCTCGTCTACGGGCGGGGCCTGTGTCGCTTTGCGTAACGTGGCATAAAAGTCGGCATACTTCAACCGTTCGACCACTTCGCTGGTACACCCCAGCGCGAAGGCTTGGTGCGCAGCGTAGCGCTCAGTGCCTGCCAGAGGTACCCCGACGCGTTGCCAGACCCCCCTTCGAGGATCTCCAGAGTGCGGTAGCCGGGATCGCCGTCGCCGGGCCGGCAGCGCACGTTGTGCGGTGCAATAGGTAGCGCTGGGCGAGCTCCCCCAACGGCCACGCCATAGGTTCGCACAGAATCGGTTCGCACAGAACCTGCCTGACCCGAGGCAGATCAGCGTTCCCTAAGCGACTGGGCCAGGGGCACCCTGCGCCAGCACCGCGCGCGCGCCATGCTGGAACCCCCCCGGTCACCGTCAGCCCGCCGATTGCGCGGGCGCCGTGAGGCCCTCCGCAGACCGATTGAAGTCGCTGGCGGGCTACCGCGACGTGGCGAGCCTGAGATCCGCGGTCCTGGAGCGTTGCGCGAACCGGGGCCCTGTTTGGCTATATGCGCTACCGCACATTACCGGGAGGTTTGTACTACCCAAAAGAGGAGGTTTGTACTACCCAAAAGAGGATGTTGTGCCCATGTCACCGTTGCCTCCGACGCATAGAGTAGCAAGGTCAGTAGCCGGAGTGTGAGCTACTTAAGGAGAATGAAAATGAAAACGAACGCTATGAAATTAACCCCAAACAGGAGCATGAAAATGAACGCCATCAAATTCGCAATACCGTTGTTCGTCGCACTTGCTTGCGGTCCCTCCCAGGGATTAGCCGCGTCAATTCTGAGTTCGGATTTGGCGAGCGTCACGGTCCTGGGCGGCACCCCGAAACCGGGATCGTTTTCACGGCGTCTGGAAGACAGATAGGAAATTCAATCCAGCGGTGATCCCGGTTCGCCGAGCCCGGCGCGACGAAAGCAAGCGCGGAAGAGCTTCCGGACTGCGCAGAATCGGCCTTATGTTCATGCTGGCTTCTCCCTCCCCGGGAGAGGACCGCGATCCGCGCGGGTCGTGAGCGGGATCAGCGGTCAAGTACCAATCAATCTATTCCAACGGCGAGAGCGCGGCAAGCTCTTTCCCGCACCCCGGCTGTTTCCAGGGGGTCTTTTTTCCGTACGGCAGATCAGTACAGGCCTGCCTCCTGGCAGCGCCTCGCGCGTACGCGTTCGAGAGCAGTCGCTCTGCGATGCGGCAGAGTTCCCCCAGCCACCTACGGTATGCGTGCTGGGTGGTCAGCGATGTCGGGGCTCGGGTTCATCTTCGGGCCTGTGACTCTCGCCTTGCAGCGGCGCGGTCGCCAGTTGAGCCGAGATGATCGCCAAAAAGTCCCGGTATGCCAGCGGCTTGGCGATGTAGCCATCACACCCCGCGGCTCGAATGCGCTCCTCGTCGCCCTTCATCGCCAGGGCGGTGAGGGCGATCACCGGAATGGCGCGCGTCGCGTCGTCCCGCTTGAGCAACGCAGTGGCTTCGAGGCCGTCCATGCCGGGAAGCTGAATGTCCATCAGGATCAGGTCGGGTTGCTCGTCGCGTGCCAACGTCAGCCCGGTCTCTGCATCCGTAGCGCAGAGCACGGTGTGGCCCGCCGACTGCAGAAGGAATGTCGTCAACTTCATATTGGCGGGGTTGTCCTCGACGATCAGGACTTTTGCCATGTCAGGCGACCCGGTGGCGCCGCGACATGGCCCGCCGGACTTCGGCCGCAAAGCGGTCATGGTCGAAGTCGGTCTTTTCCATGATCGTCGCGACATGGCCATTCAACATGGCGCGGTCCGCGGCGGTGACCTGCTTGGCGGTGACCACCAGGATCGGAATGCGAGCCGTGTCGGGATGTTCGTTGAGCGCCGCCACCACGTCGAAGCCGTTCACCTCCGGCATCATCAGATCGAGCACGATCAAATCCGGCAGCTCCCGCCGCGCGGCATCGATCGCCTCGAGGCCACCGTACGCGCGCAGCACAGTGGGGGCCAAGCCCAGGATGCGGACGGCGATCAGCTCCACCGCCTTGGGATCGTCATCAACCACCAGGACCGTCAGCGTTCGTCCCTGCGACACAGGAAACAGACCCAGATCCACGAACGACTCATACAACGCCTGCCGCGAGATCGGCTTGTGCACGATCGCCACGGCGCCGAGCGCGAAGCCCTTGTTGCGATCCGCCGCGATCGAAATGATCACGACCGGGATGCGGCTGAGCGCCGGCACCTGCTTGAGGAGACCGAGGAATTCCCAGCCGTCCATTTCGGGCAGCAGGATGTCCAGCGTGATCAGCGACAACGGCTGCTTCACCGCGAGAACCAGCGCGGCCTCGGCAGAGGCGGCGTGCAGCACCTTGAAGCCCTCCGCCTCGAGTTGCACGCGGATCAGTTCAGCGGTTTTGAAGTCGTCTTCCACCACCAGCGCGGTGGGCGCTCCCGCCAGCGCCTCGATACGAGAGGCGGCCGGCGCTTTGGCCGACGTGAGCGCCGCTTCCTCCGGCGCCCGGAGCGGCAGCCAGACCGTGAAGCAGGAGCCCTCGCCCACGGCACTTTCCACCGCCACCGCGCCGCCGTGCAACTCGGCGAGGAGTTTAACCATGGCCAAACCCAGTCCCGTGCCCTCGAATTTTCGCGCCAGGCCGCTGTCGATCTGACTGAAAGGCTTGAACAGGTGCTCCAGCCCCTCCGGCGAGATGCCGATGCCGTTGTCGGTGACGCTAATCTCGAGAAATTCCGCGAACTCGTTGTCGGCCAACGGCAAGCTCCGGCCCGTCCAGGAGCCGGATAGCTGGCCGACTTCGGCGCGCGGGACGCGGTCGGCGCGCAGGGTCACCTGGCCGCCCTCGTGGGTGAACTTGACCGCATTGGATAGCAGGTTGTACACGATCTGCTTGACCTTGCGCGCGTCCGCCTGAAAAGAACCCAGTTCCTCGGCGGCATCCATAATACCCAGGCGGATGTGGCGGGTCGCGGCTTTCTCCCTGATGATGGACAGGCTGTTCACGAACAACGAAGACACCTGCACCGGCTCCAGGTCGAGCATCATCTTGCCGGCTTCCACCTTGGACAGGTCGAGGATGTCG
>CAYYZZ010000249.1:0-4309 GCA_964476235.1 uncultured Streptomycetaceae bacterium
CCACGTAGCCCCACCACGGCAGATCCCAGACCCCTGTAAACATGAGTTTCCTCGGGAGGCAGAGTTGTAATAGTAATGTGTTGGCAGTCTACCCAATTTCAACTGGCAGGCATAGCATTGATTGCTCAGAGGTCTGATAGTTAAATGATTATTTGAGTGTTTTTAAAAATTACCTCTTTCCGGATTGTGAAATTTAGCACATATCAGCAACTTGAAACCCGCTGCTGCGCTGCCGGTCAGGACGCGCGCGCTGAGTCCAGCACGCGCAGGTTCATGTTCAGCGCCTCCGCGCGCACCAGCCCGCCCTTCGATCAGGCGGCCGAGCCAGAGCGCGACCAGCAGCGTGATGCCGACCGAAAGCGCCGCCTGCAGGATGAGCAGGAGCGAGACGCGGTCCTGCCGATGCTGAATCCGGCCTCGTCGAGGAGGCCGAGCAGCTCCGGCGCGAGCCCCGTGATGTAGACCGCGAACCCGGTCCACACCGTCCAGGCGATGAAGCGCTAGGAGGCGCGCAGCCACCCGCCCGGCGCGAACGCGCTGCGCAGCGCGTACACGGTGACGCGCATGATCGCGAGCGCGGTGAGCAGCGGCACCGCCACGTTGAGCAGGTTGACGCCGTGCCACTGCTGCTGCACGGCCCGGCCGATGAGCACGACGACGAGAGCGGTCAGCCGGCGATTTTCGCCGTGAGCTCGATCTCGAGGCGCTTGCCCTGCCGGCTGTCCACGAAAGTGTAATCGAGGCTCGGGATCCTGGCGCTGACCGCCTCGCGGAAGCGGGCACGCAGCCTGTCGAGGGATTCGTCGCGGTGGAGAAAATAGGAAGCGCGCACTACGTCCTTCCAGGATGCGCCGCCGTCTGCAAGGCTGTCGGTCAGGCGCTTGATGATCACCGGGAACTGCTGGTCGAAGGTGGCGTGGGTCATGTCGGTGACGCCGGATAGAAACAGGATGCCGCCCCAGTTCAGCCAGCGCAGGACGATGTTCTGCGGCTCGTATTCCTTGAACACCTTGGCGCCGCCGCCCCTGGGCGGGAACATCGCCAGCAGGTCCACCGCCACCCGCGCTTTCGCGCCCAGCCGCTCGGGGCGGACGTGGCTCGAGCTGACCGAACGGGCCGGCCCGGAAAGTATCCGCACGCGCTCGTGGACGCCGGCCTGCCAGCACTCCATGTCCCGGACCCACATCCGCGTCCTGGCCGTGTGATCCAGGGTGAGGCCGAGCCCGCGCAGCCGGTCAGCGAACAGTGAAAAGAGCTCGCGGGTTTCCTCTTCAACCGTGCCTCTGCCCGATCCTTCCCACGACAGCGACACGAATTCCCGGCCGAGCCAGGGAAAAATCTTCAGGCGCATCGTTCTTCTTGTTTATTCTGCTTTGATGTTGGCCGCTTTGGCGAGCCTGGCTATCAGCGCGACCTGCTCGGCAAGATACCGGTCGAACGCTTCAGGGGCAATCGGGATCGCTTCGGCCCCCATCGCGTTCCAGCGTTCCCTGACGTCGGGAAGAACGAGAATCCGGTTGACCTCCAGGTTCAGCTTTTTCACGATGGCACGCGGCGTCTTCACCGGCGCGAGCAGGCCGAACCAGGTATCCCATTTATAGCCAGGGATGCCGGCCTCGGCAACCGTCGGCACGTCGGGCAGGACGGCGATTCTTTTCGCCGGCGCGACCGCCAGAGCGACTACTTTTCCCGCCTTCACGAGCGGCAGCACGCTGGAGACGGGCGAGAAAGTGAACTGCACGCGGCCTGTCATCGCCTCGGTGAGCGCTTCCGGTATGCCCTTGAACGGAACGTGGCCGGCGTCGATCGCGGCGAGGCTCTTGAACAGCTCGGACGCGAAGTGCGTGCCGCTGCCGACCCCGCCCGAGGAGAACAGCAGCTGGCTGGGCTTCGCCTTCGCCAGCGCGACGAGGTCCTTCACCGATTTCACGCCGAGCGAAGGACCGACTATCAGCACGTTGGGCAGGCTCACCGTGGTGGTGATGCCGGCGAAGTCCTTCAGGGTGTCGTACGGCAGTCTCGAATAGAGCGACGGGGAAATCACGTGCGCGGCGGAGATCGACAGCAGGGTGTATCCGTCCGGGTTCGCGCCGGACGCGATCTGTGCCGCGATGGTGCCGCCCGCGCCCGGCCGGTTGTCCGCGATCACCGGCTGGCCCCAGCTCTCGTTCAGCTTTTGCGCGATGATCCGCGCCGAGACGTCGACGCCGCTGCCCGCGGAAAAGCCGATGATCACGCGGACGGGCCTGTTGGGATAGTCCTGCGCGGTGGCGAGCGGTGCCGCGAGCGCGGCGAGCACTGCAGCGGCGATGCGACGTGAAATCGAACGAACCATGACCTGCCCCCTTCTGCCTGCGAGCGTCAGGCTAACACTTTCCTGCTGGTAGAATGATATCGTCAAACGGCACGGGGCAAATTATGGGCGATCAAGTCCGTCTCTCGCGCGGCAAGCTGCGCTCGCCAGGGCGCGGCACCAAGAAGCCTCGGGTGCACAACCCGGTTCCAGGGCGTGTTTCCGCAGCCGAATTCCAGGTATTCGGCGAGCGAGCGCGTCGCGAATTCGAGAACAGTTCCTCCCCGATGCGGATCTTGGACCACGAGACTTTGAAATATCTCGCGGTCAACGACGCGGCAGTGAAGTTCTACGGTTACGCCCGGGAAGAATTCCTTGCATTGACGCTGAGGGACACGCGCCATCCGGATGAGCATGCTGCACAGCTGGCTACGCTCAAGGAGCCGGCAGGTTATCTCCGGCACGGGAAAACGAGAAGGCAGATCAAGAAATCCGGCGAGATCGTCATAGTCGAGATGGTCACCCAGGACATCCTGTTCAACGGGCGCAAGGCGCGCCTGAGCCTTACCATAGACGTGACCGAGCGCGAGCGCGCCGAGCAGGCGTTGCGCGAGAGCAACGAGTTTCTGCGCAGCGTGATCGAAAGCAGCCGCGACTGCATCAAGGTGCTCGATCTCGACGGGCGTCTGCAGTGGATAAGCGCTGGCGGCCAACGCCTGATGGAAATTGACGATGCGAAGCCGCTGCTCCAAAAATCATATCTGGATTTCTGGAGCGGCGCCGATCGCGAGGCCGCGAGCAATGCTGTGGCTGCGGCGCGCGCTGGCGGCACGAGCAGGTTCGAGGGCTACTGCCCCACAGGTAAGGGCACTCCCAAGTGGTGGGATGAGCTCGCTACACCCATACTGGACGCCGACGGCAGACCTGAAAAACTGCTTGTCGTATCACGCGACATTACCACGCGCAAAAAAATGGAGAATGCGCTGCGCAAAAACGAGGAACGCTTCCGCCAGCTCGCGGAGAATATCCGCGAGGTATTCTGGATCAACACGCTGGCAGGCGACCATATCGACTACATAAGCCCGGCCTACGAAGAGATCTGGGGCAGGAGCTGCGAATCGCTGTATCGCAATCCCCGCAGCTGGATGGAGCCGATCCACCCCGACGACCTGCCGGCCGTGCGGGCCGGTCAGGAAGCAATGACGCGCGGCGAGCGCACCGACGTCGACTACCGCATCTTCCGCCCCGACGGCACTATGCGCTGGGTCCGGGACCGTTCCTACCCCATGCAGCGCGGTGACGGAACCCGGCTCGTGTACGGCCTGGCGAGAGACATCACCGCGCATAAGCAGGCGGAGCAGGAACGGCTCACTCACGCGGTAGAGCAGCGCGACGCGCTGGTGCGGGAGGTCCACCACCGCATCAAGAACAGCCTGCAGGGCGTGGTCGGACTGCTGCGCCAGAAGATCGGAAGATCCCCCGGCGTTGCGCACGAAGTCGAGGAGGCGATCGCGCAGTTGCAGTCGGTGGCGCTGGTCTACGGGCTGCAGGAGACGCGGTCGGACGGCTTGCTGAGCCTCGCTGAAATTACGAATGCCATCTGCTCTTCCGCGGAAAGCCTGATCGGAGGGCGCGTGGAGCGGACATTCGAGCGCAAGTCGCAGAGGCCGGCGTGCGTCGTGGCGGGGGAGGCGGTATCGGTAGCCGTCGCGCTCAACGAGCTGGTGTTCAACTCGCTGAAGCACCAGCCGGCAGAGGCCGGCGAAAAACACGCCAGGGTCACGCTGCGCGAAACGAGCGATGCGGCGGAAATACGCATCGTCAACCGTGGGCGCCTGCCTGCCGGCTTCAACTTTGCCAGAGGCCGCGCCATCGGCCACGGCCTGGGATTGGTGCGTACTCTGCTTGCACCACCGGGCGGCACCGTCGCCTTCAACGGCGGACCGGATGAAGTCGAGGTGGTGGTCATGCTTAGTCCGCCATTGCTGGTCGAGCAGCAAAAGACAGTTGCGGGGT
>CAYYZZ010000250.1:0-4291 GCA_964476235.1 uncultured Streptomycetaceae bacterium
CCACCGGCAGCGGCAAGACCACGACGCTTTATTCGCTGCTGGCGCAGGTCAACGATGAGACCGTCAACATCATGACCCTGGAAGACCCGGTCGAGTATCCCTTGACGCTGATGCGCCAGACTTCGGTGAGCGAGGTTGCGCGCATGGACTTCGCCGACGGCATCCGCGCCATCATGCGCCAGGATCCGGACATCATCCTGGTCGGCGAGGTGCGCGACAAGGAAACCGCCGAGATGGCGTTCCGCGCGGCGATGACCGGCCACCAGGTGTTCACCACGCTGCACACCAACTCCGCGCTCGGCGCCTTCCCGCGGCTGCTCGACATCGGCATCCAACCCGACATCATGGCGGGCAACATCATCGGGATCATCGCGCAGCGCCTGGTGCGGGTGCTGTGCACCCAATGCAAGGAGGCCTATGTCCCCTCCAAGGAGGAGCGCCAGCTGCTCGGGCTCGCGGGAGAGCAGGTTTCCTACCTTCACCGCTCGGTCGGCTGCAAGCAGTGCGCCAACAAGGGGTTCAAGGGCCGGACCACCGTCATGGAGATCCTGGTGATGGACGGCGACCTCGACGAGCTGGTGGCGCGCCGCGCCACCGCCAAGGAACTGCGCGCGGCGGCTCTCGGCAAGGGCTACCGCTCGCTCTCCGACGAGGGGTTGCAGCGGGTGGTGGAAGGCACCACCAGCCTGACCGAGGTTGCGCGCGAGATCGACCTCACCGGGCGCCACGGCTAACCGGCTGACGCCGAGTGTTGAATTTTGAATTTTGAGTTTTGAACCGGGAATGACGGGCGGTGGCTGAGAAGCTTTTCATTCCACATTTAGCATTCAAAATTTAACATTCAACATTGAGTTCATGCCTTCCTACGAATATAAAGCGATAGACAAGACCGGCCGGCCGGCGCGCGGCGGGGTGGACGCGGTCAACGAGGTGGACCTCGAGCTGCGGCTGCGGCGCATGGGGCTCGACCTCATCACCTACCAGCAGGTGGACCGCCGCGCCTCGACGCTCGCCGGCGGCGGCAAGATCACGCGGCAGGATCTCATCAACTTCTGCTTCGACCTGGAGCAGATGATACGGTCCGGCATTTCCATCATCGACGGCCTGCGCGACATGCGCGATTCGGTAGACAGCCCGCGCTTCCGCAACGTGCTGACCGCGATGACGGAGGACGTGGAAGGCGGCCGGGTGCTGTCGCAGTGCATGGCGAATCACCCTGAGGTGTTCGACGCCGTTTTTATCAGCCTGGTCAGGGCAGGCGAGCAGACCGGCCAGCTGCCGGAAATCTTCAAGAACCTGGCGGACAACCTCCGGTGGCTGGACGAGCTCATTTCACAGACCCGCAGGCTGCTGATCCTGCCGCTCTTGACGTTGGTGGTCGTGCTCGGCGTGCTCGTCGCGCTGTTGATCGTCCTCGTGCCGCAGATTGCGCAACTCTTCAAGTCCATGGGGCTCGCCCTCCCCGTCCAGACCAAGGTGCTGATCGCGGTTTCCGGGTTCATGACCCAGTACTGGTACGTGGTGTTCGGACTCCCGGTCGTGGTGCTCGTGGCTTTGATCCTGGTGGTGCAGCGCAGCCCGCGCGCAGCGTACATGTGGGATTACGCGAAGCTGCGCCTGCCGCTGGTCGGGTCGACGCTGCAGAAGATCATCCTGTCGCGCTTCGCCAACATCTTCGCCCTCATGTACCGCTCGGGGATCACCGTCCTCGATGCGATCAAGACCTGCGAGGATGTTGTCAACAACAAGGTCATCTCGGACAGCCTCGTGAGGGCCGGCCAGCAGATCGCCGCCGGCGAGAGCTTGACCGAGACCTTCCGGAACCTGGGCGTGTTCCCGCCGCTCGTCATCCGCATGCTGCGGGTGGGGGAGAACACGGGTGCGCTGGATACCGCGCTCATGAACATCACCTATTTCTACAATCGGGACGTCAAGGAATCGGTGGACAAGGCGCAGAAGATGCTGGGACCGGCGATGACGCTGGTGCTGGGCGGAATGCTGGCTTTCGTCGTCTGGGCCGTGCTGGGACCGGTGTATGATATTTTGGGCAAGGTCAAGTTTTAGCAGTCAGCTTTCTGTCACCGGCCCACAATATCCTGACCTGATAGTTTGAAAGCTGACTGCTAAAACTATATGGCGGACAAACTCCTCATCAGCATCTCGGCGCAGGGCGCAATCGCCGCCGACTGGCGCGGCAGCCGCATCGGCGAGTGCCGGACATTTGCCCGCGACGAGGACGGGTTGGCCGGCTTCAAGGAGTATCTGGCGGGGTTTGGCAACGTCCCGGTCCAGATCATGGTGGACGCGGTCGAGGAGGATTACCGCTTCGAGACCCTGCCGCACGCGGGCGGAAGCGACCGCGTCGACATGGTCGGCCGCAAGCTCAAGCAGCATTACCGCAACACGCCGTACATAGCCTCCGCACTGCTGGGCCGCGAGAGCGACAGGCGGCGCGACGACCGCTATCTCTTCTCCGCGCTCACCAACCCCGAGTTGATCGCGGACTGGCTGCAGGCGGTGGTCGCGCGCGGCCTGCCGGTGGCGGGCATCTACCTGCTCCCCATGGTCAGCGCGGAGCTGCTCGAGAAGCTCGGCGAGAAAGCGACCAACCTGCTGCTGGTGGCGCAGCATCCCGATAGCCTGAGGCTCACGTTTTTCCGCGACCGCCGGTTCCGGCTCTCCCGGCTGACGCGCGGCGATGGCGGCAGGACGGAAAACCGCGTCCGCTACTTTGCCGAGGAAATCTCCAACACACGGCTCTACCTCCACGCGCTGCGCACCATGACGCTCGACGAGCACCTCACGGTGCTGCTCATCGACCGGGGCGACGAGCTCGCGGAAGTGGCCGCCGGCGTCGCGCGGGAAAACCCGAGCCTGGAATGCGTGTGCCTCGGCCGGAGGGATCTCGCCAATCGTGTCGGCATCGCCGAGTCGTTGCTGGAGGTTTCGCCCTACACGATCTACCTTCACCTGCTCGGGCTCAAGGCGCCCAGGAGCAATCTGGCGCCAGCCAGCGTAACGGCGGGTTACAAGCGCTACCAGGCGCGCCGGGCCATTTATGCCGGCTGCGGCGCGCTGGCCGCCGCCACCATGATCTGGGCCGGGGTCGATCTCTATCAGGCGATGACGCTCCGCTGGGAAACCGAAGACGCGACGCGCCAGACGGCGTTGCTGTCCGCCCAGTACCAGGAGATCACACGCCAGTTCCCGCAAGCGCCGGCCTCCGCGGAGAACCTGAAAAAAGCGGTCGAAATCGCCCAGAAGCTGCGCGAAACCACGCACAACCCGCAACGCATGATGGTGCTGGTCAGCCGGGCAATAGAAGCGAGCCCCACCATCGTCGTCAAGGAGTTCGAGTGGAAATACGGCAGCACGGAAGTCGCGGCCGAGAGCGGCGCCCGGTCGGCTGCCGCCGGGGCGCCCGCAACGCCGGCAGCAACGCCCGGCGGCGGGCCGGCGCTGCTGCGCAGGGAGAGCGCGCTGATCGAGGGTGAGATCCGGCCGTTCCGCGGCGATTACCGCAGCGCGATCGTCACCATCAATGGTTTCGCCAGCCGGCTCGGCGAGGAGCCGGAAGTGGCCGAAGTTCGGGTGATCAAGCTGCCGCTCAACGTCAATCCTTCGCTGTCGCTCTCGGGCAATACCCTCGACAACCCCGAGCAAAGCGCGACCGCCACGGCGGAATTCAAGCTGCTGGTATTGTTCAAGCCCGACCAAAAATGAATCCCGCCGATCTCCAGGCGCTGAGAAATCCCCTGCTCGCCCTGCTGGTGGTGCTGCTCGCCGGCGCCTCGGCCATTTACTATTCCGACCGGCTGAAGGCGGTGGCGCGCCAGCAGCTCGTCCAGCAGCAGAACCAGCTCAAGGAAGCGCGCACCCGCCTGCAGAAATCCGGCGACGAGAAGGACATCATCGTCCGCTATCGCGACAGCTACCGCCAGTTGGAGCGCGCCGGCTTCATCGGCGAGGAGCAGCGCATCAACTGGCTCGACGGGCTGCGCCTCGCCAACCAGCAGGCCGACCTGTTCGGCGTGGACTACCAGATCAGCACCCAGAAACCCTACCCCTACGCCGCCAATTTCAATCCGGGACAGCTCGCGCTCAACCAGTCCGTCATGCGCCTGCAATTCCGGCTGCTGCACGAGGAGGACCTGATGCGGTACCTTGCCGCCCTGGCGCGCCAAGGGGGCGGAATCTTCACGATCGATCAGTGCAGCATGCGGCGGGTCGATACGCGCGGCGTGATCCGCTATCAGCCCAATGTCACCGCCGATTGCGAGCTGTCGTGGAT
>CAYYZZ010000251.1:0-4283 GCA_964476235.1 uncultured Streptomycetaceae bacterium
CCCGGACTCGTAGACCGCCCATCCCAGCGGCATCGCTATCAGTTCCAGATCGGGCAGCAGGCGCGCGTAATCCTCCGCGGGCAGGGCATCAAGGAGATGGTTTTGCTTAGGCGTATGCGGTGAAGACATGGCGGCCGTCTCCTTCCGTCGCGGGCGTGTTACCGCTAGGGTCAAAGGCAAAACGCGGCGCAACAACGAAGATTGATTCCATAAAGTCTGCTCTAGTTGCACGCTCTTTTTTGAGGTTTTGTCTGCCCGTCGCGGCGGACAGACTTTCTGCAGCCTATTTGAAACACAACGCCGAAATAGTTGTAAGTGCGCCGCCATACCTGCCTAGCACTTTGACACTGGAAGCAGAAAGGGTCAGGAGGCTGGCGCGATGATCGTTCGCCTGTTTGCGCCGCATTACGATTCCTTGCTCAATAAGCCTGGTTAATTTGCGGCGCACCGTCGTGCGCGAACTGATATTCAGCAGAAACAGCTGTTTCAGCGTTAGGGGTTGCCCCTGCTCTTCCGCAAATCCGATCTCGATGACGATATCGAAATCGACGAGGGACTTGAGGAAAGGTAGTTGCAGCCTTTCAAACTCCCTGATTTGTTTCAATCCGGTGAATAACTTCATGATTTATATCGTTTTTGACTTGATAGCGTTAGTATAGTGTGGCTCAATCATGGCGCTGGCAAGCACAATTGGGTTCCTTTTTGGCACACATAAAATGGCCAACGGCTTTGTAACAATCGATCCGCGCAGCGGTTTTACGCGGAAGAGATATTTATCCAGCCGACGGACTCAATCGACTGCTCGAATCCGAGTGACGGCGCTTTAAACGAAAGCAGTGCAGGAGGCATTGTCGATGTGCGGCCATCGCCAGGGTGGTCTGTGATCGCGTCGAATTGGGAAATCCGGGACAGACCACGTTTTCTCATGTCACCAACCGGAAATGGAGATCTATCCCCGGTTTAACGTTCCACGGAGATCGCGGTTGACGAACCACGTGCAATTGTTGGCATCGGCGGAGCATTCTTACGGGCTTTCCCGCATGATGCGGTATGTGGGCAGGTACTTCGTTCGCTACATCAATCGCGTCTACCGGCGCAGCGGCACACTGTGGGAGGGGAGATTCAGGGCAAGCCTGGCGGATACGGAAGCGTACTTCCTACGCTGCTGTCGCTACATCGAGTGCAATCCCGTGCGTGCGCGAACAACCTTAGGGGTCAGACTCGACTTTCCGTCCCGCTGATTTTGTCAGCTCGACTATTCGCGAGAAAGTCGCGTCTGACCCCAAAGCGCCGACTCCCGGATCAATGCCTTGTGCTGGTCCGACCCGGTTCTGCGAGCAGTACGTTGCGCGGGCTCTTAGCCCGGGGCCTTCCTCACCACGTACTTCACGCCATCGACACCGTCGAAATCAGCGTCCTGCGTCCAGAAGGTGGCGCCATGGGTCTGCGCGGTCATGAGCATGATGCTATCGGCCATCGGCAGGCGGCGCTCGATACTCGCCTTCGCGGCGGAGAGCGCAATCGCTGCCGTCAGATCGACGATCTGCCCCTGCTGCATCAGCGCTACCGCCTGCAAGGCCTGCCCCTCGCCGCGTTGTTGCAGCACGCGCTTGAACACCTCGTACAGGCTCAGCGTCGGGACCAGCAGCTCGCGCGTGGCCTCGATCGCCGGGGCAAAGAACGCGGCGTTGGGGCCGTCGGCGAAATACTCCAGCCAGCCGGAAGAATCGACGACGTTCAAGCGCGGTCAACCTCGCGCGGCACGCCGGTATCCACGCCCTTGAGGAACCCCCGCATCTTCTTCATCGGCCGCTGTGGAATCAGCTCGATGCGGTTCTCATACACGATCGCCTGCACCTTCTGCCCGGGGGCCAGCTTGAGCGACTCGCGGATGTTCTTGGGAATGACGACCTGGAACTTGGGGGAAATCGTGACGGTTTCCATGGCCTTCCTATCGATCAATAAATCGTATGACGATTATCGTATCGATCGGATGGCGGGTCAAGCAAGCGGCGGGAAAAGCCCGGCGAGGAATGCAGCAACTACATGATTGTTATAGCGTTATAATGGGTCTGACCCCATTTCTAGATATAATGGGTGACTGATAAGTTGGCAGTTGGCAGCCTTCAGTTGGCAGTCACTGCAAACTGCCCACTGCAAACTGCAAACTTTTCTTCCTTCATCCTTCCTCCCTCATCCCTCAGCGGAGCGGCGGATGGCGCTCTACCCACTGCGTCGCCTGCTCGTAGGCGTGGGCAACGCGGTAGATCAACGCCTCGCTGAACGGCTTGCCGACGATTTGCATCGCGAGCGGCAGGCCCGCCTTGCTGAAACCCACCGGCACCGATAGCGCCGGGCCGCCGGTGACGTTGAAAGGCGCGCGCGCCTGGCGGCGATAGGTGTAATCGACCGCCTTCGGGTCGTCGATGCGGCAGGCCGGGTCCATCGAGCTTGCCGTCACCGCCACGTCGATCCCGGAGAACAAGGCGTGGAACGCATCGGCCATCTTGCGGCGCAGGCGCGTGGCGTTGACATAGTCCGCCGCGCGCACGAAGGCGCCCGCCATCAGCCGCTCGCGCGCCAGCGCGCCGTAGTCTTGCGGCCGCTCGCGCATCCACTTCTCGTGCAGGGCAAAGGCTTCGCTGGTCAGCAGGGTGCGATTGCAGGCGAGGTACTCGCCCAGCGGAGCGGTCTGGATCTCGCGCACTTCGGCGCCGAGGTCGGCCAGCTTCGTCAACGCGGCCTCGATTCCGGCCGCCATCTCCGGATCGGCCTGCATGTCGCGCGCGTAGAAGTGCCGGATCACGCCGATCCTGAGCCCCTTCACGCCACGGTCGAGTTGGTCGGTGTATCCGCCCGCCGCGTGCGCGGCGCTGCCCGGATCGAGGGGGTCGTGGCCGGCGATGAGATCGACCATCAGCGCGTTGTCGTGCACCGTGCGGGTAAGTGCCCCCACATGATCGAGCGAGAACGACAACGGAATCACGCCGCGCCGGCTGACCAGGCCGTAGGTGGGTTTCATGCCGACGACTCCGCACATCGAGGCCGGGTTGCGAACCGAGCCGCCGGTGTCGGTGCCTATTGCCGCCGGCAGGAAGCCCGCCGCCGTCGCCGTGCCGGAGCCGCTCGAGGAACCGCCGCAGAAATGGTCGCGGTTCCACGGATTGCGCGCCGGCGGCCAAGGCAGATCGAACGAGGGCCCGCCGATGGCGAACTCGTGCGTCGAGAGCTTGCCCATGAATACGCCGCCCGCTGCCCGCAGCTTTTGCACCACGGCGGCGTCCGCCGCGGCGACGTTCTCCTGCAGGATCTTCGAATGCGCGGTCGTCGGCAGGCCCGCATAATCGACGATGTCCTTGAGGCCATAGGGCACACCGTGGAACGGGCCGCGCCAGGCGCCGCGCGCGATCTCCGCCTCGGCGCGCCGCGCGTCCTCCAGCGCGAGGTCGGGCGTGAAGCGCAGAAAGGCGTTGAGCTTCCCGTCGTGGCGGTCGATGCGATCAATCAGGGCCTTCGCGTACTCGACGGGCGAGAGCTTCTTGCCGCGCAGCAGCTCGGCCGCTTCGGCAACCGTGAGCCACGCGAGGTCGGTCATCGGCCGTCCTCCCCGCCCATTGAACCCTCGGGAAATGATTGACACATCATTTCCCGCCGTCCATTTGCCCTCTCCGCTCGGGGGAAGGGGTGAGGGATCGAGCGTCTTCAAGCAGTTCTGCGACGCTCGATAGGCGGAACACGTGCGCCGGTTCGTCGGCCGGGCTGAGATTCCCAATCGGCAGGGCCGCGCGGCGCGCTCGCGCGACCCTGGTTGCGCGCAGCAGTTCCTGGAGATGCTCGTCGGTGAGGCGGGTCATGCCGATTTCCGCGGCCATCCTGCGGATCTCGTCGAGCGTCAAGCTGTCATCAGGCATGGTGTGCGCCTCCTGTTGATGAATGGGGCCTGACCCATTTGTAGTTCCCGGCCATCAGCCCGTATTGCGCAAACCCGCGGCGACGCCGTTGATCGAGATGTGTATGCCGTTATGCACGCGCTCGTTGACGGGCTCGCCGTCCCGGTGCGCGCGATAGCGGCGCATCAACTCGACCTGCAGGTGGTTCAGCGGGTCGACGTAGGGGAAGCGGTGCTCAATGGAACGCGCCAGCGACGGGTTCGATGCGAGGCGTCGCTTCTCGCCGGTGATCAGCGCCAGCGCATCGCTCGTAAGCTGCCACTCGGCCTGAATCGCGCCGAAGATGCGGCGGCCGAGCGGCTTGTCCTCGACCAGCTCGACGTAGCGCGCGGC
>CAYYZZ010000252.1:0-4273 GCA_964476235.1 uncultured Streptomycetaceae bacterium
CGGTCGCGACGCCGATTTTCACGAACATGAAGTTCGAGCCCCACAGCGCGACGAGTGCCGCGAGCAGCCCCCAGTCCTTCAGGCTGCGGGCGGCCACGTTGTGAACTTGGGACATTCAATGCCGGTTGCGATCAGAGAGGCGGGAGGATACACGATGTGCCGTGGCCGCCCTTAGAAGGGCGTGAGTCGTGATTCGTGAGTCGTGAATCGACTCGGTCAGCTCCACACCCCGGTCCGGGGGTGTTCGGCCGGGACGATTCGCTGCCGCGCGATGCCCGCCGCCAGCGTCGCCGCAACTGCGCGCGCCGACGGACACCACGCAGTTGCCGCCAGGGCGGCAAGGCTCTTCGACGCCCCGCGGCGGGTGACTTTCATCGCGATTCGCACAAGCATATCATCGGTACCTGCCATGCAAGACAGCCTGACCGCGCGAATAGTTGCAATCCTGATGGCGCTGGCTCTCGGTGCCAACCTGCAGGCGGCCGAGCAGCAGTTTCAGTCCGTGCCGCCGCCGGCTCCCGGGCGCAGCGCGCAGCCGGCGAAACCGATATCCGGTCCGGAGCTGCTGTCCGAACTGCGCAAGGGCGGCTATGTCATCTACTTCCGCCACACCTCGACCGATTTCTCGCGCGACGATGTGAAATCCCGCAGTGACGACGACTGCGACAACCAGCGGCCGCTCACCGACCGCGGGCGCGAGGAAGCGCGGCAGATCGGCGCGGCGTTCAAGCAACTGCGGATACCGGTAGGAGCCGTGCTCGCGAGCGCCCGCTGCCGCACGATGGAAACGGCGATGCTCGCGTTCGGCCGGGCGGAAAGATCACTGGATGTTCGCGGCGGGCCGGTGAGCGACCCGGGCCCGGAGCGCTACGCCGGCCTGCGCAAGCTGCTGTCCTCCCCGCCTCCGCCTGCAGCCAATCTGGTGATTGCCAGCCACGGCAACCCGTTCTACGCGACGGCAGGCGCGCCCTACCTCGCAGAAGGCGAAGCGGCTGTGATCAAACCGCTGGGGAAAGACTTCGAGGTCGTCGCGCGGGTGCGCCACGACGGTTGGCGCACGCTGAAACCCTAACACGCCGCCAAGACGCCAAGAACGCCAAGAAAATCTAAGAAGGCTCGCGCGACGAGGGCTTGAAAATCAGATTAACTTATTGAAGTGTTGATTCTTTTCAGGGGGTCTGACCCCTCAGGTTTTACTCAGGTTTTACCTCCGCCCTCCGCAATGGTCGGCAGGTCCGGCAGCACCGCGGAGCGCTGGCTGCCGGTCACCGCCAGGCCGCGCAGTCTCCCGCTCCTGGTATGCGGCGAAACCGATGCAGCCGTCCCGAATGTGACCGGAACGCAAGCGGCGGGATAGTCAGAACTGTACCGTCGCCATCTTTAAACGCTTGGCGTTTCTCGCCATCGTCCCGTCCATGGTGGCAATTGTCTTGGCACCGACCTCTTGGGCAATTGCAAGGTGCAGGGAATCTCCCGAGCGAAGCCCATACCTATGAGCCTGCGCCATATCGGCTGCGAGCTTGAACGCCGCCCGGCTAACGGGGGCGAGGCGCAGGCCGCCCGCTGATAGCAACTTGAATTCCCTACGGACAACCTTGGCAGCAGCTTCGGCGAGCTGCCCGGTGCGAACTTTGATGGATATTGCACTGGAAAACTCTGTCAGCAGCCAGTCGGAACTCACCGGTATTTGCTTTAGGCCTGAAAACCATGCCGTTACGGCCTTCGTCGAAGGCTCCACCGTCAGAAGTGCGATGATTACGCTGGTATCGACATAAACCATCAGTAGCGAGCCTCGCGTCGCATCTGCTCGACTACCGGTTTGGTCATGGGCATTTTCGCGTGCAGCTTTCGCACCCGGTCGAGGAATGCCGTTTTATCGAAAAGCTTGGCAGCGGTCAGCGTAATCTCACCCGCGAGGGTAACTTCAGCTTCAACGCTATCGCCTTCGTGTAATCCTGCGGCGCGAACGCATTCGACGGGAAGCCGGACGGCCAAACTGTTTCCCCATTTTGCGACTTGCAGCCTCATGGCAGCCTCCTTGTATAGTCATGGATATACGCCATGATAGCAGATGGGTCTGTATCGTCAACAGCAGCAATCAAAGCCAGCGCCGGCCCACCTATGAGGTTCGGTCCGTTCGGAATCAGCGCTTGTTGCCCTCCTTGATTTTCCGGCGTATCCGCTCGATTTCCATGCGTTTGGCTTCTTTCGTTCCCCATTTTGGTCCTTCCGCCTGCTGACGTTGCGGGGTTGCGGCCTGCTCTTCCCGCCGGCGTTCGAGGGCGGCGCGCTCTTCGTTCTCGCGCTTTTCCCGTTCGCGGTCCAACGCTTCCTGCCGCGCGACGGCGCGTTCGGCGGCGAGCGGAATCGTGCGCTCGGGCAGTCCTGCCATGGCCAGGTATTCGGCGATGCGGTCCCAGACACTTTCCCATCCATCGTCCCTGGAAAACTCGTTGATCAGCGGCAAATTGAGCGCCGCATAGATCGGCGTCCACCGTTCCTCATCGCCCTGCCGGCGACGCACCGAGAGTTTCGGATTGAACTGATACCAGCCTTGGGAAACGCGCATGAAGAGCGCCCGATTGTAGGCATAGTCGCGTTCGACCTCGTTGCGCGAGAGCACGCTGGAAAGATGCTGGCGCTGGTTGCGCTCGGGGCGCACCACGTTGGCGGGAAGGTGCCGCCAGGCTTCCAGAATTGCCCGCGTCTCGAAAGCGCCGTAGGACCGGCGCTGCCTGTGGGTGAAGCGCGACTTGAACAGCGTCCACAGTGTCTGGAACAGAAAGTATTCGGACAGATGGCGGTCTATGCGTACCAGCCGGTCGCCGGTATTGACGTCGATGCTCGCCGGGGCAAGCAATTCGTAGAGTGCGGCAACAGGACCGCGCGCGAACTGCGGGTCGCGGAAGGCTTCGCGCAGGGTCCAGTGCAAGGCATTGCCGCCGTAATGGTCGACAGCTTCCCGATCCGCACCGCGCTCCAGCAGCGCTTCTACCAACGGCACGTTGCCTGCTGCCGCTGCCGCCATCAGCGGCGTCTGGTTCATGGGAAGACGGTGCTCGATGCCATGTTGGTCGCACTGCCGCAAAATGTCCTTAAAGTGATGGGCAAAATAGGGGACATAGGTCTTGCGCGCCTGCGTGGCGCGTAACTGCTGGAAGTTTCTCGCCGCGTCGAACTTCGCCTCCTGAGTGAGCCACTCCGCCAGCACCGGCTCGTCAAAGCAGGTGGCGTAATCATAGAGTTGCTGCTTCATCTTGCTGCCCGGCGCCTGTTCGCGAAACACTTTGAGCAGGAGTTCAATGACCTTCGCCTCGCCGAACACCGGCCAGGGCACGGGCGTCAGCCTGAGGATGGTGCGCCGGATTGCTTCCGCCTGCTCCTGTTTCCCCTGGAGTTCGAGCTTGCGCGCTTCCTTCTGCCAGTCTTCCAGCGTCGACTGTTTCGCCTCCACTTTGACTTCGCCGATGGCCATGTCGAGCAGGCCAAACAGCGGATGTCCGGTGTCCGATTCGATGACGTACAGGTTCTTGATGGCGCGCGTCAGCGCGACGTAGAGAGCATTGACGAAGAACTTATAGACCTCCAGCGACTTGTCGCTCTTGTCCTTCGCTCGCCGGTAATCCAGCGTGTCGACAGCGAGATCAGCCTTGGCGACGCCTTCGACAATGTCGGCAAACTCAGCCCGGTGATCCGAGACAAAGCGGTAGAGCACGATGTTCTCGTATTCCAGCCCCTTGGCCTCATGGATGGAGAACAGCAGGGGCGTGGCGAAGTGCTTTTTCGCCTCGGCCTTGTCCTCGTCGCGCATTACCAGGACGGCGAACTGGGTGGACTGGCGAATTTTCTGGTCGAGTTCGCGCTTCGTGGCGTCCTTGTCCGGCATGAGCGCCACCTGCCCGCCGCCGTTATCACCCCCACCCCCGACCGCCTGCACGAGAAAGTTACTCTCCCGGTCGATGGAACCGAAGCGCCGCTGCTTGATTTTCAGCAGTTGGTTGGCGACGCGCGTTGCTTCCAGCCCGTTGCGATAATTGGCGGTGAGCACCCGCAGTTCCTGCCGTTCGGCTAATGTCGGATCGCGCCAGAACAGGCTCTTTACCTGTCCCCATGAAAAAAAGTTGGGGTGAACGATCTGGTTGGAATCGCCGCAGAGCAGGAAGTGGCCTGGATGCTTGAGGGTCTTCAGCACCAGCGCAAGCTGAACGGTCGTAATGTCCTGTACTTCGTCGATGACGACAAAGTCGTAACGTGGCGCCGCCAGCGCCTGCCA
>CAYYZZ010000253.1:0-4272 GCA_964476235.1 uncultured Streptomycetaceae bacterium
TTGCCCGGGTTCGCTTTCGCCTCCGCGATGAATTCCTGGACGTTCTTCCAGCGCGCGTCGGTTTGCACCACCAGCAGCGGGTAGTACGACACCACGTTGATCACGGGCTCGTAGTCGTCCGGCGTCTTGAAGCGCAGATCGAGAATCTGCGGCTGGATGACGAGCGTGGACAGCGGAGTGAGCACGATGGTGGTGCCGTCCGGTTTGCCCGTGGCGACTTCCGCGGCGGCCACCGCGCCGCCCGCACCGGTCCGGTTGACCACCAGGACTCCCTTCGGAAACTTACCCTTCATGCCTTCAGCCAGCAGGCGCGCGACGATGTCCACCATGCCGCCGGCGGGATAGCCCGACAGGATCGTCAACGGCCGCTCCGTGTATTGCGCTGCCGCGGGCAGCGAGCAAACCAGCAACAGCAGACCGATCAGTGCGATGCGAATCATGCGCCGTACTCCTCCGCAGTTTGGCGGGAAAATTATGCCACCTGGACAAGCGTGAATGAGTGAATGCGTGTGAACGGGTTAATGAGTGCCCCTCACCCTAGCCCTCTCCCCCTTGGCAGGGGGCGAGGGGATTTCTAGGATGGGTTCCAGATTACGCCCGCGTGTTGAACGGCGACAATTTCGTCCGTTCGAACACCGGCGGCCTCTGAATCGCGGACTGCAAGTATCCAGCCATATCGCGTCGGCCGCTTGGGCGCCTGCACGGTCGCATCCCCAATCAATTGGGGCCCCTGCTCCGCGCTCCGGCGCGCTAGTCAAACCGGCGACTAGGGTACGGGAGCCGCGGCTCCCGTACCCTGGGCGTCCGGGTTTAACTCTATTTGTCGTCCATCAATTGATGGTGGCGCCGCTGTTGATCGCTGCTCTTTTTCTCGGCCAGCGCGTCCCGGATCCTCTGTTCGACATCGTCCTGGACGGAGCCCGAGTGCAGCTTGTCGTCATCCGCCTTGTACTGCGCCATCGTCTCCTTGTCGGCGACCTTGCGATCCCGCGCCCGCAGCTTTATTTCCTCGATCCAGATCAGGAAAGGCTTGATCAGTCTGGCGAGGAGCTTCCAGAGGATGAGCAGTCCGATCGCGACGACGGCGACCGTCGCCCACGTCCAGAAGGGCTTGCACGCCGCCGTTTCGATGCCGGCGTCCAGGCACAACGATACGTGGGCCCACCATGCATCCAGCTGTTTCATGATTTGCTTGATGGCATCCATGTGTACGATAAACAGGCTCGGTCAGACCTATTTCCCACCCTCTCCCCGTACCCGGGGGAGGGTGGGGTGGGGGGCTTCACCCGTTCACTCGTTCACGCCTCTCGATTTCGATGGGGGCAATTCGCCCGGGTGCAGTCGGCGTAGATGTGCAGCGAGTGATCGTGAATCTTGAAACCGCGGTCCTTCGCGATTTTTTCCTGCCGTTTCTCGATCTCGGGATCGAAGAACTCCTCGACGTGCCCGCACTGCACGCACACCAGGTGGTCGTGGTGGCCGCCCTGGTTCAGCTCGAACACCGCCTTGCCGGTCTCGAAATGGTGGCGGATCAGCAGGCCGGCCTGCTCGAATTGAGTGAGCACGCGGTACACCGTCGCGAGCCCGGTGTCGGTGCCGTCCTTCGACAGGTTCTTGTAGACGTCCTCGGCCGAGAGATGCCGCACCGCGCTCTTCTCGAACAGTTCCAGTATGCGCAGGCGCGGCAGCGTCGCCTTCAGGCCTATCGTCTTGAGATCGTTGGGGGAACTCACCGCCGATTTCTTCCAGTTCGTCTTTCAGTGCGCCTGTCCGAATGATTGGGCGTCGGTTATCATATTCGTATTCATGCCACCGCGCCATATCACCATCGCCGCTTTGCTGCTCGCCGGCTGTTCGATGCCGACGCTGCCCACGTTGCCGGTGCTGACGCCGTACAAGACGGACGTTCAGCAGGGCAACGTCGTGACGCAGGAGATGATCGCCAAGGTCCAGCCCGGCATGACCCGAAACCAGGTGCGATTCGCGCTTGGCACGCCGCTGGTCGTGGACCCGTTCCGCACCGACCGCTGGGACTATGTCTATCTCTATCAGAAGGCCGGCGTGTTGACCGAGCATCGTCGATTTGCGGTCATCTTCAAGGACGACAAGCTCGTGCGGATCGAGGGTGACGTCGTGCCGGCCGGCACGGGCGCTACGGCACCCGGCGGGGTGAAGACGGACAAGCCTGCGGCAGCGGCGCCGCAGGCGAAGGAAGAACAGAAATAACGCCGGCACGGGATGGCCATGACATGACGACGCTCAAGGTCGCGATCGCAGGCAGTTCAGGCCGAATGGGGCGCGCTCTGCTCGAGGCGGTGCTGCGCGCCTCCGACCTCAGGCTTGCCGCCGCGCTCGAGGTGAAAGGCAATGCCGCCGTCGGCAGGGACGCCGGCGAGCTGGCGGGCTCGCCTTGCGGCGTGAAAGTCAGCGATGACGCGGCAGCAGCGATCGCGGGCTGCGATGTGCTGATCGACTTCACCCGGCCGGAGGGCACGGCCGCGCATCTGGCCGCCTGCCGCAAGCAGGGCGTCAGGATGGTGATCGGGACGACCGGCTTCAGCGAGGCGCAAAAGAAGGAGATCGCGAGCGCCGCGCGCGACATCGCAATCGTGATGTCGCCCAATTTCAGCGTCGGCGTGAACGTCGCGTTCCGGCTGCTCGAGGTCGCGGCAGGCGCGCTGGGCCAGGGCTACGACGTGGAGATCGTTGAGGCGCACCACCGGCACAAGGTGGATGCGCCCTCCGGCACCGCGCTGCGCATGGGCGAAGTGGTGGCGCAGGCGCTCGGCCGCGACCTGAAAAAACACGCCGTCTACGGGCGCGAGGGCGTGACCGGCGAGCGCAAGGACGAGACCATCGGTTTCGCCACCGTGCGCGGCGGCGACCTGGTCGGCGACCACACCGTGATGTTCATCGGCGCGGGCGAGCGCCTGGAAATCTCCCACCGCGCTTCCAGCCGCGCCAACTTCGCCGGCGGCGCGTTGCGCGCCGCGCGCTTCGCCGCTCAAAAGAAGAACGGCCTGTTCGACATGGCCGATGTTCTTGGTTTCGCCAAGAAGCGGGATGAGGGGTGAGCCGGGGTTTCGAAGAACGTGCCTGCGCACGTTCGAGCCGGCGAACGCCCGACGCGATGCAGCGCGGCGGGACGGGGTCGCAGACCAGGGCGGGGGATGAGGGAAACGTCTTAATACCCTTCAGATATTCACTCGTTCGACGATTTAACGGCCTCCAGCGATTGCTGCTGGAGGCCGTTTCGCGTATAATCTTGAAGCTTCAGCGGGGGAGGCCGGGCGGCCTCTCCCGCTTTGTATATATAGGCATAAAATCAAAGGGTTAGTATGTCGCGGGTTGCTGCCATCCTGGTACTCAAAGATGGCACCGTTTTCCGCGGCACGTCGATCGGCGCCGAGGGCCTGGCCGTGGGGGAGGTGGTGTTCAACACCGCCATCACCGGCTACCAGGAAATCCTCACCGACGCGTCCTACTGCCGGCAGCTCGTCACCTTCACGTACCCGCACATCGGCAACACCGGGGCCAACCCGGTGGACGTCGAATCGGACCGGATTTACGCCGCCGGGCTCGTGATCCGCGACCTGCCGCTGCTGTCGTCGAACTGGCGTAAGCAGTGGACCTTGAGCGATTACCTGAAACAGCAGGGCGTGCCCGCGATCGCCGACATCGACACGCGCCGGTTGACGCGCCTGCTGCGCGACAAGGGCGCGCAGGACGGCTGCCTGATGGCGGGCAAGGTCAACGAGAAGGAAGCGCTCAAGGCCGCGCGCGGTTTCCCGGGGCTGGTCGGGATGGACCTCGCCAAGGTGGTGAGCTGCGACAAGCCCTACGAGTGGGAAGAAAGCACGTGGGCGCTCGGGCAGGGCTACGGGCGGCTCGCCGATCCGCGGTTTCACGTCGTCGCGTACGACTACGGCGTCAAGCGCAATAGCCTGAGAAAGCTCGTCTCGCTCGGCTGCCGCGTGACCGTGCTCCCGGCGCAGACGCCAGCGGACGACGCGCTCGCGATGAAGCCGGACGGTGTGTTCCTCTCCAATGGCCCCGGCGATCCCGAACCGTGCGATTACGCCATCCGCGCGATCCGCAAGTTCCTCGATGTCGGCATCCCGACGTTCGGCATCTGCCTCGGGCATCAGTTGATGGGCCTCGCGAGCGGCGCAAAAACCCTGAAGATGAAGTTCGGCCACCATGGCGCGAACCACCCGGTCCAGGACCTCGACACCGGGCGCGTGATGATCACCAGCCAGAACCACGGCTTCG
>CAYYZZ010000254.1:0-4262 GCA_964476235.1 uncultured Streptomycetaceae bacterium
GCGCGCTGCGCCCACGCTGCCGCGCCGCCCGCGTCGCGCGACGCGAGATCGAGGATCGCGCGCCGCAACTCCGCCTGCGTGCGCCGCTGCTCGGAGAACGAAAGGGTTTTTTCGTCCAGCACGACCGACAGGATTTCGCGCGCCGCCGCGTCGCGGCCGAGCCGTTGATGCACGATGGAGAGATTGATCGCGCCCGCTGCAATCGCGTCCGGGTCCTCGATCGAGCGCGCGAGCCTCAGCGCCTCCTCGTAGTGGCGCGCCGCCCCCGCGTCGTCGCCGGCGCGCACTAGAGCGGCGGCGCGGGCGCCCGCGTCGGCGATCTGCGACTGGACGGGAGGCTGCGGGACGCCCGGCGCCGTCATGCAGCCGGCGCACAGGAGCAGCGTCCCCAGCGCGACGAGGGCGCGTTCCATCAGCGAGGAGGCAGCGTGCTGCGCGCTTCGAAGCTGTCAACCGGCAGCGTCGGGTCGCGCGGCTCCCTGAAAGCGCCGCTCAACGGCCACGTGCGTTTTGCCGCGTCGACCACCTCGCGCCCCTCGCGCGCGATGGAGTCGCCCTGTTCGAGGAACGGCCCCACGCGGCGCATGACGTCCTCTCCCTGCCGGGCTGTCTCACGGACCTGCCCCGCGGCGACGCTGATCGAGTCGAGCGCAGTCGAAAACTTGCCGGCGATGACCGGCGTCTCGCGCTCCAGGCTCTCGGTCGCGCGCCGCGCCGAATCGAGCGTCGCCGACGCCTGCTCCGCGGTGCGGCCGGCGTCTCCGATCAGCTTGCGCAGGGCGGTGTGCGTTTCCGGCAGCCGCTGCGCCTCGTCGCGCACCGCGGAGAGGGATGCCGCAGCGTCCTCGCCCAAGCGGTTGATCTGCGAGAACACCTGCCTCATCTCGTTCAAGGCAGGCGCCGCCTGGATCCTCAAGTCCTCGACGATCTCGGCGATTCCGCGGCTGCGCTCGAACTCGATCCTGCTGCCTTCTGCGAGCGGCGCGAGACCCGCCCGGCTCCCCCGGACCGGGATGATTTCGATCATGCTCGCGCCGACCACGCCGGCCTCGCGCGAAAACCGGGCGCGCGAGCCCTTCAGGATGCGGGGCATGTACTCGCCGTTGATGGCGAGCTGGACCTCGATGCCTTCTTCGGCTATCGCCATATCCTTCACCGAGCCGACCGTCAGCCCGTATAACTTGACCGGCATGCCCTTGCTGATGCCGAGCGCGTCCATGGTGACGAAGTGGATCGTCGTGTGCCTGATGAGCCAGCCTTGCTTGTAGGCAACCAGCGCGACGAAGCCTGCGATCAGCAGAAGCGCTAAAAGAAGGAACGCGTTTACCTGCATGCGCAGGCGCGGGAACCGCACCGGTGGCTTGAAAGTTTCGCTCATGAGCCCTGCTCCGGCAGATCGACGTATATCAGCGTGCCGGCTGGCCGCCGGGCAAGGTATTCTGCCTCAAAGCGCGCCACGCGGGCATGCTCTCCGGGGTCGAGGTCTTCGCCAAGCGCGTCGAAAACCGCCAGCTCGGGAGCGGCGACGAGCAGCCGTGTGAATTCGACCAGTTTCTTCTCGAACGCCCCCAACTCGTCAGGCAGGCGCGCGAGGAGCCGTTCCGGGTCGGCGCCGAGCGCGGCGAGCGCCTGCCGCGCCGCTTCCGCGATCTGGCCGAGCGGGGGCGTGCCGTGGTACGCGGCCGGGAGCGATATGTTCTCCCAGGCGTTGAGATTGGAGATCAGGGGGACCGCGCGCGTGAGCACCCCGACCCTGCGCCGCAGGCGCGAGCGCGCGGCCGGCTTGAGGCGCGCGACGTCCTCGCCGAGCAGCTCGAGCTCCTCGTCCCGCCCGCAGTGCGCCTCGAGCACCGCGGTGACGAAGCGCGCCTTCGTCTCGCGGTCCGGCAGGCAGCAGCGATGCACCGAGGAGGCGGGCACGGCGACAGCCACTTCATCGCGCCCGTCGCGCTTGAGCGCGTAGCGGAGCGCGAGCGCCGGCGTCCCGGAGGCGGTGTGCATCACACCTTCGCGGTGATCAGGCCGTAGAACAGGACGCCGAACACGAGGTAGGCGAAGACGGCGTTGATGACCAGCACCACCATCGCGCTCTGCGTGACCGCGCGCGTCACCGTCTTCGGGACCGCGTTGGGCGTGAGGTCCGGCGGGTTCAGCCCGTGGTAGCAACATACGTTCATGATGGCGAACCCGAACAGCAGGCTCTTGATCACCGAGTAATAGAGATCGACCGGCGTTACCAGCTCGAAGAAGCGGTTCGACAGGTCGTCGAAGGACGCGTTGATCATGAACGGGCTCAGCAGCATTCCACCCAGCACCGCGAGGAACTGGATGTAGAGCGTCAGCGCCGCGGTCGCGAGCATCACGCCGATGACCCGCGGAACGACCAGATAATCGTATGGGTCTATCCCCATGTGCCGCAGCGCCTCGGTCTGGCCCGAGATGCGCATCATCGCCAGCTCGGCTGCGACCGCCGTGCCGCTGCGCAGGATCACGACCAGCGCCGCCGCCAGCGGCCCGATCTCGCGCATCACCACCCACAGCAGGATCTTCACCGCGAGCTCGGCATCCGCGTCGAGCACGTTGATCGTGAATGCGATGATCAGGGCGCCCACGGCGGAAGCGCGCAGCACCACGCCGGTCGCGGCCGTGACGCCGGTGAAGTACACCTGCCGCAGGAAGGATTCGAACATCGCGGGCCGGCGCAACGCGCCAGCGCGCGTCGCCACGTGCAAGAACAACCTGACGCCGCCTTCGAATTCCCGCAGAACTCTTATCATTGGAGCGTCAGCGGATCGCGATCGGCGCGACCGTCGAGCCGGTGGCGCCCTGGAATATCACTGTGATGCCGATGGTGACCGGTCGCATATCCCCTCCCTTGCCCGGCGCAAAAAACCGGGGAAGCCATTATCTGCCCCGCCTCCCTGCCCGGCAACCGGCGTTATTCACCGGACGGGTGACGAGATACGGGTGATGGATTAGTTGGCAGTTGGCAGCCGTCAGTTGGCAGTCACTGCAAACTGCAAACTTATCGTCTCTCATCCCCTTCATCCCTCATCCTTTGTTTTTTCAATGGGGTCTGTCCCCGATTGTTCGCTATGCGCCGGCACATTACATCGAAGTATCGATCACGACCTCGTTGCCCTCAACCCGGAATTTGTGAGGATGCTGGTCGGAGACCCACTCCGTAAAATCCAGGATCTCTTTGAACTTGGGGTCGTCCGGGCCCACCGCATATGGTTGAGCCTGGGGATTGATATACGCGGGCAGGAACGACACTTTCTCGATGCCTTTCTTGCCAATGATGATTTTCGGCACCATGGTCATGCGGCAATGCGGCGGAAAGTTGTACATGCCTTTCGGCCACATGCATTCTTCCTCGATCTGGAACCAATTGAAATTCCATTCCAGAAACCCTGCCTTGGCCTTTTTCGACCCGGTGGTCATGAAGTTGCCGATGCTGTAGAAACAGACCTTGCCCTTGTAGACTTCAATCGCCTTGATCGAGTGCGCGTGGTGTCCCAAAATTATGTCGGCACCGGCGTCTATGGCGGCGTGAGCGACCGTCGGCTGGTAGGTGCAAATAGTCTTCGGGACGAGGCGCAGACCCCAGTGGATCGACATGACCACCACATCAGCCTGCTGTTTTGCCTTCCTGATATCCTCCTGCATGGCCAGCACGTCTTCCTCGTACGGCACGGTGACAATCTTGGGGGGGGTGCCGGGCTGGAATTCTTCCGGAAGGTAATGGTTGTGCGCCCGCACCGGCGCAATGCCGACCTTGCCTTTCCCGGCAGCCTGGCCGCTGCGCAGCACCGAGCAATAAGCGAGGATGGCGAACTTGACGCCGTTACGTTCGACGATGGCCGGCTTGCGGGCTTCGTCCGCGTCGCGGCCGCCCCCGATCACCTGCTTACCCATGGCGCGGAACATGGCAATGGTATCCACGAGCGGATCCGGGCCCCAGTCCATCGCATGGTTGCTGGCTACGGAAACGATATCGATGCCGGCCGCCTTCCAGATGCCCGCCATGCGCGGGTGGAGACGCGAATGGCCTCCGCTTTGCTGGCCGGGCCCGTCCGTAAACTGCGGATCCGCGCCTCGCTCGGAATAGGTCCTCTCGCACTGCCCCAGTCTCACGTCCGCCTGCTGTAGCACCGGCGCGATGAGCTCTACAAATTGCTCGGTAGGCTCGAATATCGGGCCGATATCGCCGCAAGCCATCAACGTCACTGCGGCTTTGCTTGTTGCAGCCATTTCAACCC
>CAYYZZ010000255.1:0-4174 GCA_964476235.1 uncultured Streptomycetaceae bacterium
GAGTGATGAGTGATGAGTGATGAGTGATGATAGCCAATCGTCCTCTTAAGGTTTTGCGCGTGTTAGTGATCGCGGTATACCTAGTGCTCGCGGTTCCCATAGTTGGTTGGAACGATGCGATCGCGCAAAACCTTCCGGGCAAGACGGTGCTGATCATCGTTCCGAATGCGCCCGGCGGGGGGCCGGACCTGATCGCCCGCCTGGTCGCCCCCAGGCTCGGCGAAGCGCTGCGCCAGAGCGTGATCGTGGAGAACCGCGCCAGCGCGAATGGCATCGTCGGCACGGAATACGCCGCGCGGGCGGCCGCCGACGGCTCGGTTATCGCCATGGGCAACGCCGGCACGCACGCGATCAACGCCACGTTGTACCGCAAGCTGCCCTACGATCCGGTGCGGGATTTCGCCGCCATCACCGAGGTGGCGTCGGCCCCGCTGGTGATCGTTGCCCATCCCGCGGTTCCGGCGAGATCGGTCAAGGAGCTCATCGCGCTGGCCAGGAGACAGCCGGGCAAGCTCAACATTGCTGTCGCCGGCGCGACGGGAGAGCTCGCGGGCAACGCGATCAAGCTGCAGGGGCGCGTCGACATGAAGAACATCCCCTTCAAGGGCGGCGTGCCGGCCGCGATTTCCGTCATCTCCGGCGAAACCGACCTGACACTGACCAACTACGTCGCCGTCGCCAGGCAGATCGAGGCCGGCAAGCTGAGGGCGCTGGGCGTGACCAGCGCTCACCGCAGCGCACAGCTTCCCGATGTCCCGACGGTCGCCGAAAACGGGCTGGAAGGCTACGATCACCAGCTCTGGTACGGGATGTTCGTGCCCGCGAAGACGCCCGCTCACGTCGTGCAGGGCCTCTACCGCGAAGTGTCCCGCATCGTCAGCATGCCCGAGACCCGCGACCGCCTCGTGTCCACGGGGCACACCGTCATCAACAGCACCCCGGAACAGTTCTCCGACAAGGTGAAGCGAGAAGTGGAGAAGTTCAGGAAGCTGATCGTGGAATCCGGAATGCCGCTGGAATAGCAAGAAGGTGATAAGGGATAAGGGATAAGGGATAAGGCTCCCGCGCGCAGCGCGGTATAGCAGCGGTTTTCAACCCCTATCCCCTATCCCCTATCCCCTATCCCCTATCACTTGTCACGTTTTTGAAAGGAAAGCCATGCGCGAGCTAATGCCTCTTGCTGAAAAAATCGGTGCTGCCCTGAAGGCGCGTAAACAGACCGTCGCGGTCGCCGAGTCCTCCGCCGGCGGCCTGATCTCGGCGGCGCTGCTCGCCGTGCCGGGCGCGTCGGCCTATTTCATCGGCGGCGGCGTGTTCTACACGCGCCAGTCCATCCTCACGATGCGGGATACCCGCGAGACCCTGTTCGAAGGATTGCGCGGCGCGACCGAACCGTGGGCATTGATGCTGGCGCGGAATCTGCGCAGCCGTTGCGCCGCCGACTGGGGCTTGGGAGAGAGCGGCGCGGCCGGCCCCACGGGCAACCGCTACGGCGATCCGCCGGGCCATGCCTGCATCGCGGTCACCGGCCCCGTGGAGCGCACCCTGGTCATCGAGACCGGCAGCGACGACCGCATCGCTAACATGTACGCGTTTGCGACTGCGGCGCTGAAGCTGCTGGCGGAGAGCCTCGAAAGGCGGTGACTCGTGATTCGTGAGTTGGCTGTTCGTCATCGCTGCGCTTCGCGGCGCTCGACCCACGACCCAAGACCCACGATCCACGGACTTTGAAGACCCTATTGTGGGAAATCAGGTGCGGAAAGCGCCGGCTTCCTGCAATATCGGGTTCCACATAAGGGGGGACACATAGTGGACCGAGCGCTCTGGATATCCTGGTACGACTTGCCCGACAACGGCCGCGACGCCTACCTGAAGTGGGCGCACGAGACCTACATCCCCAGGCTGATCAAGCGGCCGGGTTTTCTATGGGGCGCTCACTTTCAATGCGAAGTGACGGTGCCGATGTCGGGCGTGCCGAGGGGCGCGCCGGGCCGCCTGCGCCATACCGACGATCCCGTGGTGCCGCGTGGCAATACCTACATACTGATCTTCGGCGCGGAGAATGCGCACGCTTTCGCGCATCCGACGCCGCGCAAGCTGCACGCCGAGCTGCCGCAGGAAGACCGGAAGATGCTGGCGACGCGGGTCGGCGAGCGCGTGAATATCTTCACCGACGAGAACAGCATCGGCGGTCCCGAGGCCGGCAAGCGCGACCCGAGGCAGGCGCTCTCCCCGTGCATCCAGCTGGGCAGCTTCAACGCCGGCTCGGCGGACGAGGACGAGATACTCGATTGGTACGCCAACTGGCGCCTGCCTTCCATGAACAAGCTGCCCGGCTGCGTCGGCATCCGCAAGCTGGTATCGGTCTCGGGTTGGGCCAAGCACGGCGTCATCTACGAGTTCGTGTCGCTGCAAGAGCGCAACAAGCACTTCCCCGAGCACGAGAAGTCGAATCCCGGGATGGACGCCTGGACCGACCGGCTCGTGAGGCAGCTGCTCCACGCTCCCGGTTCTCCCTGCGTGGCGCAGCGGATATTTTCGCTGGTGAAGTAACCATAACCCATCGTGCCGGGCGCCGGCGATCGCGCCGCGCCGGCTATCGGAGGAGGAGCAATGGCAATCATCCGGTTTGCAATGAAGCCGCTCGCGCTGATCTGCCTGGTCTCCGCGCTCGCGGGCCACGCGTGGGCGCAGGGCTACCCGGCGAAGCCCGTCCGCTACCTGGTCGCGTTCTCCGCCGGCAGCGGGGCCGATACCCTCGGCCGCATCGTCGCCGGCGGCATGAGCCAGACGCTCGGCCAGCAGGTCGTCGTGGAGAACCGCACCGGCGCGGCCGGCAACATCGCTGCGGAGATCGCGGCGAAGTCGCCGCCCGACGGTTACCTGCTGTTCCAGGCCAGCCAGACCCACGCCACCAACGTCAGTCTCTACAAGAACCTGCCCTACGACCTGGTGCGCGATTTTGCACCGGTGACGCTGCTCGCCTCGTCGCCGTCGGTGCTGGTCGTGCATCCCTCGGTGCCCGTGAAATCCGTCGCCGGGCTGGTCAAGCTCGCGAAAGCCAGGCCGGGCGCGCTCAACTACGCCTCGACCGGCGCCGGTTCCGCGACGTTCCTCGCGGGCGAGATGTTCAAGTCGCAGACAGGCGTGAACCTGCTGCACGTGCCTTACCGCGGCGGCGGCGAGGCGCTGACCGCGGTCATCACCGGCGAGGTTTCGGTGTACGTCGCACCGCTCGCGCCGACGCTGCCCCTGATCCAGCAGGGCAGGGTGCGCGCGCTGGCCGTGACCACTGCCAGGCGGCTGTCGTTCCTGCCGGAGTACCCGACGGTCATCGAGTCCGGCTATCCCGGCTACGAGATCGGCAACTGGTACGGGCTGGTGGTGCCGGCGAAGACCCCGCGGGACGTCATCGTCACGGCGCGCAATGCGGCGGCATCGGCGATGGCGAGCCCGGCGGTCAACAAGCGACTGGTCGACCTGGGCTATGTCATCGTCGGCAACCAGCCCGACGAATTCACGGCGTACATCCGGTCGGAGATCGACAAGCTCGCGAAGATACTCAAGCAGGTCGGCGCGAAACCCGAGTAGGTGACGAGATAAGGGTGACGAGATAAGGGTGACGAGATACGGGTGATGCCGTCATCCCCTCGAAGGCGGGGATCCAGACGATTAGTTCCTAGATTCCCGCCTTCGCGGGAATGACAGGTCTTGGACAACCATCGCCGCTCACACCCGTCACCATTAATCGTCACCCGTAATCGTCACCATTATCCCGTCACTATTTCCTTAACTATCAGAGAGGCCAGCAAATGAGCGATTTCGAGCAGGAGCGTTACCAGAAGGGGATGGAGATCCTCAGGAAGATGGGCCGCGAAGAAACGATGATGAACCAGAAGCGGATCTATCCCGATCTCTACGATCTGTCGGTCGGCTACCTCTTCGGCGAGATCTGGTCGCGTCCGCATCTCAGTCTCCGCGACCGGGAACTCATCACGATGGCGTGCAATATCGCCCTGGCGCGCCCGAACGGCACGCATTCGCATTACCGCAGCGCCAAGCACATCGGTATCAAGCACGAGGAGATCATGGAGCTGATCATCCAGGTGGGTCATTACGCGGGCTGGCCCGCGATGGCGCATGCGCTCATCCAGTACGAGGAAGTGCTGAACGA
>CAYYZZ010000256.1:0-4159 GCA_964476235.1 uncultured Streptomycetaceae bacterium
ATGTAAATCCTCGATAGGGTGATGCGGTGACGCGGCTTACCTGAGGGATGAGGGAGTGAGCGGGGGTTTCGAATAACGTGCCTGCGCACGTTAGAGCCGGCGAACGCCCGACGTGATGCAGCACGTCGGGACGGAGGAGTAGCATCACCCATCCCCAGTACCCGTCAGTCGTCACCAGGCCACCTAGTGGCCATTCCGCCGCCAGTCCCACGGCGGCACGGGCGCGGGATCGGACCACAGGCCGCGCTGCGCGGCGCGAGCTTCGTTCTGCATCGCGTAGAGCGGCGTACCCGCAGGCGCGTAGCGCGTGTAGGTCCAGGCATAGCCGCGCCGCACCTGCTCGGCGTTGGCATCGCGGCCTTCGCACGTGACCTGCGCGATGGTGCGCTTGTAGCGGTCCTGGCCGCGCACGTCGAGCGAGGCCAGCTTGCCGAAGCACAGGTCGGACAGGGACTGCTTCGAGCGCGTGCCAAATGGCTGGTGCAACTCCGGCGCATCGATGTCCGTCAGCCGCACCTTCACCTGCCGGCGCTCGATCAACACCGTCAGCGTATCCCCGTCGTGCACCGACACCACGCGCGCGAGCACATCCGCGTGAGCGGGAGAAACTGCGAGAAGAAGGGGGAATGCGGCTAGGGCGAGTAAGCGGGAGAGGATGGCCGCCTTACTCAAACGGACATCCCCGAACAACAATGCAACCACAGATGAACGCAGATGAACACAGATAATTCGTACCCGATAACCTTGTAAGCAGGGGTTTCATCCGTGTGTATCTGTGTTTATCTGTGGTTAATATTGTTTTACGGGTTTTGGACAAACCGCTCGCGCGCCAGCGGCGGATTCTTCGCAAAATAATTCCGGATCCCCGCCAGCAACGCCTCCGCCATCTTTTCCTGGTAGGAATCGCTCTTCAGCCTCTTTTCCTCGTCCGGATTACTGATGAACGCGGTCTCCACCAGGATCGAGGGGATGTCGGGCGCCTTCAGCACCGCGAAGCCGGCCTGCTCCACGTTAGGCTTGTGCAGCGTGTTGATCTCGCCGATCTCGGAGAGCACGGCGCGGGCGAGCTTCAGGCTGTCGTTGATGGTCGCGGTCTGCGAGAGATCGAGCAGCGTCTGCTTGAGGTAGGGGTCGCGCACGTCAAGGTTCACGCCGCCGATCAGGTCGGCGTCGTTCTCCTGCTTGGCGAGCCAGCCCGCCGCCGCCGAGGTCGCGCCCGACTCCGACAGCGCGAACACCGAGGAGCCGCGCGCGTGCGGCCGGATGAACGCGTCGGCATGGATCGAGACGAAGAGATCCGCTTTCACGCGCCGCGCCTTCGCCACCCGCATGTGCAGCGGGATGTAGTAATCGGCGTCGCGGGTCAGGAAGGCGCGCATGTTGGGTTCCTGGTCGATCCGGGCCTTCAGCTTCCTCGCGATTGCGAGCGTGATGGTCTTCTCGTAGGTGCCGCCGCGGCCCTTGGCGCCGGGATCCTCGCCGCCGTGGCCGGCGTCGATCGCGACGATGATCAGGCGCTCGGCGGGCGGGCGCTTGGGCGCAGGCCGTGCCGCGGGCGGCGTCACGGAGGGGGTCGGGGTCGCGGCGGGCGGAGCCGCGGACTCGCGCTGCTGCGCCTGATGCTTGTCGAGGAAAGCGAGCAGGGGATCGGCCGGCACCAGCGGGTAGAGGTCGAGCACGAGGCGGTGGCCGTAATCGCCGACCGGCGCGAGCATGAACACCTGCGGCTTCACTTCGCCCTTGAGGTCGAACACGACGCGCGTCACGCCGGGCTTGTAGCGCCCGATGCGCATGCCCTTGATGTGGGGATCGTCGGCGCCGATCTTCTCGGCGAGGCCGCTCAGCGTGGCGGTGATGGACACGCCTTCCAGGTCGAGCACCAGGCGCTCCGGGTCCTTCACGCTCATCACGGTGTACTGGACCGGCGCCTGGGTCTCGAGCGTGACGCGGGTGTAGTCCTGCGACGGCCACACGCGCGCGGAAATGATCTGCGTGGCGGTCTGCGCCGCGGCGGGCGAGAGTGCGCCCACCACCAGCCAGAGCGCGATGAAAAATACCGTGAATAAGAGGAAGGACCGCGTGCGGGCGCGGTCGCGTCGGGTTGCTACGGACTGAGTTGCTTTAAACAACGCCTGCCAGCCTCCGTGTCGGCGTCTATCTCCAGCTGTCTCCCCGAGCCTTGTGCCTTGAGCGTGATTCTTATGTCGGCGGCGGGCACGACACCCGCCGCTTTTTCGGGCCACTCTACGAGGCAAACCGAGTCGGGGTTGAAGTGCTCCCGGAACCCGGCTTCTTCGAGTTCTCGTGGTTCAGTGAACCGATAAAAATCAAAGTGATACAAGTATAACCTAGAAAATGGGTAAGGTTCAACCAGGGCAAAAGAGGGACTTTTGACCTTACCGGTGTGGCCGAGGCCCCGGAGGATGCCGCGGGCGAGGGTGGTTTTGCCCGCCCCCAGCTCACCGGACAGGGTGACGACCATGCCGGGCTGGAGGTGGGGAGCCAGCTCGGCGCCCAGGGCCAGCGTGTCGGATTCTGCCGGGAGATATCGGGTCAGAGGTGGCATCGGGGCATTATCATGGAAAGCGCCGACAAAACGGAATTAGCCGCCAAGACGCCAAGACGCCAAGAGAACCATGACACGCCGCCAAGACGCCAAGAAAGATAGAACAAAATATTGAACCGCCAAGACGCCAAAGAGCATTCAAACTCTCACCGCGGAGGACGCAGAGGACGCTAAGGAAGTGGAGCGGGTCGAATCACGACTCACGAATCACGATCCAAGGAGACAAACGTTATGAAGATCGACGGCAAGTGCCATTGCGGCAATATCACGTTCGTGGCGGAAATCGATCCTGACGGGATCACGATCTGCCACTGCACGGATTGCCAGATGATGACGGGTTCGGCGTTTCGGGTCGTGGTGCGCGCGGCCAAAGACAAATTCGAGTTGCGCGGCGGGAAACCGAAGCAGTACGTGAAGACCGCCGAAAGCGGCACGAAGCGCGTGCAGGCGTTCTGCCCCGAGTGCGGCACGCCGATCTATTCGACGAATGAGGGCGAGCCGAAACTCTACGGGCTGCGCATCGGCACGATAAGGCAGCGGGCGGAGCTGCGGCCGGCGAAACAGATATGGTGCCGATCCGCGCTCGGATGGGTGATGGACCTGCGCGCGGTGCCGCGAAGCGAAAAACAGGCGTAAAGACTTACCGCCAAGACGCGGAGGAAAAAGAGCAGGAGAGAATTAGCCGCCAAGGCGCCAAGACGCCAAGAAAGACAGAATAGAAAATTGAACCGCCAAGCACGCCAAGACCGCCAAGAAGAATAAGACAATAATTGAACCGCCAAGCCGCCAAGAGAAACAAGGAAAGGATTTTTATGAGAAAAGAAGTTGATTGGTCGAAGGCTGTGCGCGCCACCTTCCCAAATTTGAAGCCGACTACGCAACGTATCTCGCTGCGTTTGCCCCTACATCTGCTCGAGCGTATCAAGGTCGCCGCGAACGCGCGCGACGTGCCCTATCAATCACTGATCAAGGTCTGGCTGGAGGAGAAAGTGAAGTCGTGAATAAATTCCCCCTCTCCCCCGGTTGGGGGAGAGGGTAGGGTGAGGGGGATGGGAAGCACTGCTGAACCGCATCTTGCCAAGACCGACTACGCTGATCTCGCGCGCCAGATCAAGCGCTGGGGAGCGGAGCTGGGTTTCCAGCAAGTAGGCATCGCCGATTGCGAGCTCGGCGAGGCGGAGACGCGTCTGCTCGACTGGGTGGGGAAGGGGTTTCACGGCGAGATGGAGTACATGGAGCGCCACGGGACGAAGCGGACCCGTCCCGCCGAGTTGATTCCCGGCACGCTGCGGGTGATCGCGGCGCGCATGAACTACTCGCCGCCGGGCGCGCGGGATACGGCGGAGGTGCTGAAGGACGGCAGCCGGGCGTTCATCTCGCGCTACGCGCTCGGGCGCGACTATCACAAGTTGATGCGCAGCCGGATGCAGAAGCTCGCCGACAAGATCGGGGAGGGGGTAGGCGAATTCCGCTACCGCGTGTTCACCGACAGCGCGCCGGTGATGGAGGTGGAGCTGGCGGGGAAGGCGGGCCTGGGCTGGCGCGGCAAGCACACGCTGCTGCTCAACCGCGAGGCGGGGTCATATTTCTTCC
>CAYYZZ010000257.1:0-4150 GCA_964476235.1 uncultured Streptomycetaceae bacterium
CACGCCGTCGAGCGTGACCGCGCGCCGGTTCCGGATGCGCCTCAGCTTCTGCCGCCCGATGTCAAACTGTTGCTGGCGCAGCTGGTACTCGGAGAGCACCTGCTCGTCGGGGTCCACGATCACCACGCCCTGGGAGCCGTCGACGATGATCAACTCGTTCTCGCGGATCATCTGGCGGGCGCGGTGCAGCGCCACGATCGAGGGGATGGCGAGGCTGCGCGCGACCACCGCGGTGTGCGAGGTGGTGCCGCCGAGATCGGTGATGAAGCTCACGTACTGGTGCCGCTTGAACTGCACCACGTCGGCGGGCGAGAGGTCGTGCGCGACCAGGATCAGGTCCTGCCCGGTCTCGAGCCGCGGCGGCGGGACATGGCCGGGCTGGCCGGACAGCGCCTTCATCACGCGTTCGGTGACCTGGATCACGTCGGCCTTGCGCTCGCGGAGGTAGCCGTCCTCGATCGCGTCGAACTGGGCGAGCAGCGCGTCGGTCTGCAGCTTGAGCGCCCACTCGGCGTTGCAGCCTTCGGTCTCGATGATCCTGCGCGGCGTGACCGACAGGGTGGAATCGTTGAGGATCATCAGGTGCAGGTTGATGAAGGCGACGAATTCGGCGGGGGCGGTGGACGGGACGCTGGCGCGCAGCTCCTCGAACTCGTCACGCACCTGGTTGACCGCTGCGTCGAAGCGGGCGGATTCCTCCGGCGCCTGATGCTGCGGCACGACGTAGCGCGGGACCTCGAGCCCGGCGTGCGTCATCACCTGCGCATGCCCTATGGCGATGCCGCCGGAGACGCCGATGCCGTGGATGGTGAAGCTCATAAAAACAGGGCCTGAGGATCAGGGGCGACGGGCCCTAGCGTAACTCCAAGTTGATCGGACTGCAGCAGCTTTCAGCCTGCGACCAGGCCCTGTTTTTATTCGGCTTCTTCGAAACCGGCGGCGATGAGCTGCGTCACCGCGTCCATCGCCTGCTCCTCGTCGGGCCCGTCGGTCTCGATCAGCACCTTCGAGCCCATGGCCGCCGCCAGCATCATGACTCCCATGATGCTCTTGGCGTTGACGCGGCGGCCGTTGCGGCCGATCCAGACGCTGGCCTGGAAGCGGCCGGCAACCTGCGTCAGCTTGGCCGAGGCCCGGGCGTGCAGCCCGAGCTTGTTGATGATCTCAACTTCCCGTTGCAACATTGTTAACGACGAGCGCCGGGGCGGGAATTCGCACCACGCCGTCGCACCCGCCGCTCACCGCCTTGGTGACGGCGGTGGCGAGCGGCTTGTCGCGGTAGGTCAGGACCCGGATCAGCATCGGGAGGTTGACCCCGGCCACGCCTTCGACCTTGCCGGGGATGAGCAGCTTGCCGGCGATATTGGAGGGCGAGCCGCCGTACATGTCCGAGAGGATCAGCACGCCGTCGCCCTCGTCGAGTTCCTTCACCAGCTTGCGCGCCTGCGGCAGCAGCTGGAGCGGGTCGTCCTGGGCGGTGATGCCGATCTGCTTCAACCGCGGCGGGCGCTTGTTCAGCACGTGGCTCGCGCAGTGGATCAGGGCCTCGCCGAGCGTGCCGTGGCTGATGATCAATATGCCAATCATAAAAGGGGTTAGCCCCGGAGATGAAACTGCAACATTTTACGCTATTGCGCCGCACCATGCAGCAACGCCCCGGCCAATTTGCCGGCGTGCACAGACAGGTCAAAAGATATTAGCCACAGAGATCACAGAGATTTGAAAACCTAATGCATTTCGTTCAGGTTCTTCTCTGTGAACTCTGTGCCCTCTGTGGCTTAAATGGTTTTCGGATCTGGGCTCTGAGAGAGGGCCACTTCCAGCGCGTCGAGCATCATACCGGCGACGTTGAAGCCGGTCTGCTCGGTGATTTCCTGGAAGCAGGTGGGGCTGGTGACGTTGACCTCGGTCAGGTAGTCGCCGATCACGTCGAGGCCGACGAGGAGCAGGCCTTCCCTGGCGAGCACGGGCCCGAGTGTCTCAGCGATCTCGCGGTCACGCTTTGAGAGTTCGCGCGCGACCCCGGTGCCGCCGGCGGCGAGATTGCCGCGCGTCTCCCCCGGCTTGGGGATGCGCGCAAGGCTGTGGGGTACGGGCTTGCCGCCGATCAGCAGCACCCGCTTGTCGCCGTCGCGGATCTCCGGGATGTAGCGCTGGGCCATGATGGTGCGCCGGCCGAAATGCGTCACGGTCTCGATGATGACGTTGACGTTGGGGTCGTCATGGCGCACGCGGAACACCGATGCCCCGCCCATGCCGTCGAGCGGCTTCAGGATCACGTCGCGGTGCTCGGCAAGAAACTCGCGTATCAGCGGCTCGCGCCGTGTCACCACGGAAGGCGGCGCGAATTGCGGGTAGCGCGCGATGCCCATCTTCTCGTTCCAGTCGCGGATCGCGCGCGGGCGATTGAACACCCTGGCGCCCTGCGACTCCGCCAGCTCGAGGAGGTAGGTGCTGTAGACGTATTCCATGTCGAACGGCGGGTCCTTGCGCATGATCACCGCGTCGAATTCCTTGAGCGGCGTCGCAGCCGGCTCCCCGGCGCGGTACCAGCGCGGCTTCTCGCCGGTCAGCTGCAGGCCTCTCGCGCTGCCGTAGACCGTGCCGCCGCGCCAGGAGAGGTCTTCCTGCTCCATGGCAAAGAGCGCATGGCCGCGCGCCGCCGCCTCGCGCATGATGGCGAAGGTGGTGTCCTTGTGGATCTTGAAGCCGTCGAGCGGGTCGACGACGAAAGCAATTTTCATTGAGGCTGAAGCAATTTTCATCGGTGCGGATCGGCTTGGCAAGGTCAGCGGCTGAAAATTGCTTTAATTCAAAATACTGATCGATCCCACAAACTGGAGTCCGTCCCAGTTTTACCCGGGGAGCGGCAATCAGAAGAGTAATGAGTCCGGCTTTCTTATTTAAGCGGCGCTCGCGACGGCAGTGCCGCCGAGCGCCGCTTCTTCGGTCTGCTCGAGTTCGACCGCGGCGGCGAGCAGCGCGAGCCGCGCGATGACGCCGTAAGCGTAGAAGCGGTTGGGCGGGCAGCCCGGGTCGTCCGGGTTGGGCGAGGAACAGGGCTCGGCGAAGGCAAGCGGCTTGAACTGCATGCCGGGCGCGTTCAGGTTCTGGTCCTGGCCGCGCGCGGTGTGCACGCGGTAGAAACCGCCCACCACGAAGTGGTCGATCATGTAGACGACCGGCTCCGCGACCGCGTCGTCCACGGTCTCGAAAGTGTAGACGCCCTCCTGCACCATCACTTCGTGAACCTGCAGGCCTTCCTTCACCACCGCCATCTTGTTGCGTTGCCTGCGATTGAGTCCCCGCACTTCGGAAGGGTCCTTCACCGTCATGACGCCCATGCCGTAGGTGCCGGCGTCCGCCTTGACGATGACGAACGGGTCCTGCTTGATGCCGTACTCCTGGTACTTGGCGCGGATGTCCTCGAGGATCTCGGTGACGTAGCCCTCGAGGCACTCCTCGCCCTTCTGCTCCTGGAAATTGATCTTGCCGCACTTCTCGAAGTAGGGGTTGATGAACCAGGGATCGATGCCGATCAGCTTGGCGAATTCCTCCGCCACCTGGCGGTAGGCCGCGAAATGGTTCGACTTGCGACGCACCGTCCAGCCGGCGTGCAGCGGCGGCAGCACCGCCTGCTCGAGGTTCATCAGGATCTCGGGCGTGCCCGCCGAGAGATCGTTGTTGAGCAGCACCACGCAGGGATCGAACCCGTCCACCGCGAGGCGGTTGCCGCGGCGCTCGAGCGGCTCGAGCTTCAACTTCGCCCCGCTCTCCAGCGTGATCTCGGTCGGGCCGGTCATCTCGCGCAGCAGGCTGCCGATGCGGACGTTGATGCCCGCTTGCCGCAGGATCGTCTGCAGCACGGCGACGTTCTGCAGGTAGAACTGGTTGCGGGTGTGGTTCTCGGGCACCAGCACCATCCCGTGCGCGTCGGGGCAGATCTTCTCGATCGCGGTCATCACGGCCTGCACGCACAGCGGGCGGAAATCCGGATTGAGGTTGTTGAAGCCGCCGGGGAACAGGTTGGTGTCCACCGGCGCGAGCTTGAAGCCGCTGTTGCGCAGGTCCACCGAGCAATAGAAGGGCGCCGCATGATCCTGCCATTGGCCGCGCAGCCAGCGCTCGATTTCCAGCTGGGACGCGAGCA
>CAYYZZ010000258.1:0-4146 GCA_964476235.1 uncultured Streptomycetaceae bacterium
TCGTCTACCAGCAGAGCGATCTCGAGCGCTACATGCGCGAGGCGGTGAAGGTGTCCAACGACTCGCCGGTGCTGCTCGACCGCTTTCTCAACGACGCCATCGAAGTGGATGTCGATGCCGTGAGCGACGGCAAGCAGGTGGTGATAGGCGGCGTGATGGAGCACATCGAGCAGGCCGGCGTGCATTCCGGCGATTCCGCCTGCTCGCTGCCGCCTTATTCCCTTAGCCGCGAACTGCAGGACGAGTTGAAGCGCCAGACCGTTGCGATGGCGCACGCGTTGAAGGTCGTGGGGCTGATGAACGTGCAATTCGCCATTCAGAAGAACGGGCAGGAGAGCGTGGTCTACGTGCTGGAGGTCAATCCCCGCGCCTCGCGCACGGTGCCGTTCGTGTCCAAGGCGACCGGCGTGCCGCTCGCCAAGATCGCGGCGCGCTGCATGGCGGGCAGATCGCTCGCGGATCAGGGCGTGGCAGGCGAGGTGGTGCCGCCGTACTATTCGGTGAAGGAAGCGGTGTTCCCGTTCATCAAGTTCCCGGGCGCCGACACCATACTGGGACCGGAGATGAAGTCCACCGGCGAGGTCATGGGCGTGGGTATGACGTTTGCCGAAGCTTTCGTGAAATCGCAGATCGCCTCGGGCGAGGACCTGCCGGCAGGCGGCAAGGTGTTCGTCAGCGTGCGCGACGAGGACAAGGCGAAGACCGTCGAGATCGCGCGCAAGCTGGCCGAACTGGGCTTCACGCTGGTCGCCACCCGCGGCACGGCGGCGGCTCTCGCGGCGGCGGGCCTCGCCATCACGCCGATCAACAAGGTGCAGGAAGGCCGGCCGCACATCGTGGACATGATCAAGAACGGCGAGATATCGCTCATCGTCAACACGGTGGAGGAAAAACGCGTGGCGATGCGCGATTCCTACGCGATCCGCCGGGCCGCCTTGCAGGGGCGCGTGCCCCTGTTCACCACGCTCGATGGCGCGCGCGCCGCGTGCACCGGGATGGAGCACGCCAAGGAGTTGCGCGCGTACGTGATACAGGGGCTGCACGCCCGGCTGCTCGAGACGGCGTGAGTCGTGAATCGTGATTCGAGGGATTGAGGTTCCATTATGGGCAAGATTCCGATGACCATCGCCGGCGCGGAAAAGTTGCGCGCCGAGCTGCAGGAACTGAAAACCGTGCAACGTCCGGCGATCGTCACCGCGATCGCCGAGGCGCGCTCGCATGGCGATCTCTCGGAAAACGCCGAGTACCACGCGGCCAAGGAGCGGCAGGGCTTCATCGAGGGCCGCATCGCGGAGCTGGAGAGCAAGCTCGGGAATGTCCAGATCATCGATACCCGCCTGCTCGATGCCGACGGCCGCTGCGTATTCGGCGCCACCGTGGAGCTGGAGGACACCGCGAGCGGCGACAAGGTCACCTACCAGATCGTGGGCGATGACGAGGCCGACATCAAGCAGGGCAAGATCTCGATCAGCTCGCCGATCTCTCGCGCGTTGATCGGCAAGTACGCGGGCGATACCGCCGAAGTCAAGGCGCCGGGCGGCGTGCGCGAGTACGAGATCCTTGATGTGAAATACATCTAGAGCGCCACCAAGTCGCCATGACGCCAAGAGGGGCTTATCAATCAATCGGCAAGGCGACAGGCATTTTCGATGCGGTGCCGGGCGTGCCCTTGTTTCCCGATTTCCCGTCTTGATTGAAGGATCTTCTTGGCGCCTTCGCGTCTTTGCGGCTAATTTATGAAGTCGTTAGCGGATGCGCTGCAATCGATTGCGGTCACGATTTGGGTAGGTGGCCTTTGGGTGGTCGGATTCATCGTCGCGCCGCTGCTCTTCTCCAGGCTCGACGACCGCGTGATCGCGGGAGCGCTCGCCGGCAAGTTCTTCACCGTGGTCGCCTGGATCGGCATCGCCTGCGCCGTTTACCTCCTGGCTTTCCGCATCACGCGCTTTGGCGGCGCCTGTTTAAGGCAGGGTTTTTTCTGGATAGTCCTGGGAATGCTGCTGCTGGTGCTGGCGGGGGAATTCGGCGTTCACTCCCTGATGGAAGGCCTGAGAGCACAGGCATTGCCCAAAGAGGTGATGGCGTCGGTGTTCCGCGACCGCTTCATGACCTGGCACGGGGTCGCGAGCGTGCTCTACGTCATCCAGAGCCTGCTCGGGTTCGTGCTGGTCGTGCTACATGGCAAGGGACGATGAAACGCGGTCCTCAACCGTCACTCGTCAGTCGTCAGCCGTCAGTCGTCACCGGTTTTGATAGCTGCGCTTGGTCCGGTAGCGGGGTTTTCTGCCGCGGCGCGGCGCCGGTTTCGCCTCGCCGGGCTGCTCGGGCCGCTGCCGATAGAGGACGAGGATTTTTCCGATGCGCTGCACCGGGCTCGCGCCCAGCGCCGCGCAGATCTCGCTGTCCAGGCGCCCGCGCCGCTCGCGGTCATCGCCCAGCACCTGGATCTTGATGAGTTCGTGGCTCTTCAGGGCGATGTCGATCTCGTTCAAGACCGCGGGGGTGAGGCCGGCCTCGCCGATCATGATCACGGGATGCAGATGGTGGGCCTGCGCTTTCAGGGCGCGGCGCTCAGCTGGAGTGAGGATTCTCACAATGTTGAGTTTTGAATGTTTAGTGTTGAGTTACAGGCTGGATTTTCGCACTTTCAGTAACTCAACATTCAACACTTAACATTCAACACTGTATCTCATGGGGCGAGTGCGCGGCAAAGATTGGATCAAGGAGCACGTCGCCGACGCCTACGTGAAGCGCGCGAAGGCGGAAGGCATGCGCTCGCGCGCCGCCTACAAGCTTGGCGAGATCGCGGCGCGCGACCGGCTGCTCGCGCCGGGCATGCTCGTGGTCGACCTGGGCGCGGCCCCGGGCGGTTGGTCGCAGGTTGCCGCCGAACGGGTCGGGGCGCGCGGCCGGGTGATCGCGCTCGACGTCCTGGACATGCTGTCGCTCAACGGCGTCACTTTCATCCGCGGCGATTTCCACGACGAAGCCGCGGTCGCGGAACTGGAACGGGTGCTCGGCGGCCAAAAGGTTGATCTTGTGCTCTCCGACATGGCCCCCAATATGAGTGGAGTCCCCGCGAGCGATCAGGCGCGCGCGCTGGAACTGGCGGAACTGGCGCTCGACTTCGCCTTGAAGCATTTGAAACCGAAGGGGAATTTCCTGGTCAAAACGTTTCAGGGAGCCGGTTTCGAGTCTTTCCTGAAAACGCTGCGCAGCCGCTTCGCAGCGGTCGCTGTTCGCAAGCCCGACGCTTCCCGCGGCCGGTCGAGCGAGGTGTACCTGCTAGGCAAGAGCTTGCGGGCCTGATCCGGGTGCGGCCGGTTTGCTGCGCCGCGGGTAGAAAGAGTCTAGAATTGAGTCAGTTAGAGGCGGTAACGAGGGGATACTCCCCTCGTGCACCCCTAAATCAGGGGCCGTTTCAATCATGGTTGAAACGGCCTGTTGGAACTTGAGGAGCTTGCTTGAATAACCTCGTGAAGAACGCGGCGATCTGGCTGGTGATCGCGCTGGTGTTGATGACGGTGTTCAACCAGTTCAGCACGCGCCAGGCCGCGCAGAAGGCGATGGAGTACTCCCAGTTCATCGAAGAGGTGAAGCAGGGGCGCATCGCCAAGGTGACGATCGAGGGGCGCGTGCTGAAGGGCGTGAAAGCGACCGGCGAGCGCTTCACCACCTATTCCCCGTCCGATCCCTGGCTGGTCTCGGACCTGTTGAAGAACGGCGTGATCATCGAGGCCAAGCCCGAGGAGGAGCCCTCGCTCCTCATGAATATCTTCGTCTCGTGGTTCCCGATGCTGCTCTTGATCGGCGTGTGGATTTTCTTCATGCGCCAGATGCAGGGCGGGGGGCGCGGCGGCGCGTTCTCGTTCGGCAAGAGCCGCGCGCGCATGCTCGACGAGTCGAACAACACCATCACTTTCGCCGACGTCGCGGGCTGCGAGGAAGCGAAGGAAGAGGTCGCGGAACTCGTCGAGTTCCTGCGCGATCCCTCGAAATTCCAGAAGCTCGGCGGGCGCATCCCGCGCGGCGTGCTGATGGTCGGCAATCCCGGCACCGGCAAGACACTGCTCGCGAAAGCGATCGCGGGCGAGGCCAAGGTTCCGTTCTTCTCGATCTCGGGCTCCGACTTCGTCGAGATGTTCG
>CAYYZZ010000259.1:0-4139 GCA_964476235.1 uncultured Streptomycetaceae bacterium
CTATGCGCTGTGAGCTCGACCGCTACTTCAATCCGCAGCTGACGGTGGAGGACAGGCGTGTCGCCAGTTTGGAGGGATGGGTACTGGAGATTTGATAGACTCTAACCTGTTGTTGTATGGAGGATTTATTTATTGTGTAGTTTATAATAATAGAGTAATACTCAATCTGGCTGAGTATTTCTGTATTTTATCGAACTTGAAACTAGTTTAGAAATACTCTATTATGCTCAGTATGGCTGAGCTAAGTAGAGAAAAGCTAAACCAGTTACAGCAGATCCTTCCCGAGGGGCTGCTGGCTACTGCTGCGTGGCTGCGGAAGCACGGTTACGCGAGCAACTTAGTCGCTTACTACTCTGCGCGCGGCTGGCTCGAATCGCCCGCGCGCGGCGTCTATCGCCGGCAGGGCGCCACGCTGAGGTGGCAGCACGTCGTCGCATCGCTGCAAAACCTGCTCGAGCTTCCGGTGCACGTCGGTGGACTGACCGCCCTGGACGTGCAGGGCAAGAGCCATTTCCTGCGGCTCGGCGGGACCCAGACTGTGCACCTGTATTCGCGCGTCCCTCTGCCGTCGTGGCTATCCCGGCTGCCGCTCGCGGACAAGTTCGTCGTTCACCGCGAACGGCTTTTCTCGGAAGTGGAGAGTACGGCTTTGGTGGCGCCCGCCCATGTTGCGCGGGACGCGGCTCCGTCCCGGACGCCGCCCGGAATCGGGCTGACGCAGTTGACCTGGGGAGCGTACGACTGGTCACTGACTTATTCGACGCTGGAGCGCGCGTACCTGGAGTTGCTGGATGAAATCGTGGAGCCGGACTCGATCGCCCACGCGAATCTCATTCTGCAAGGCCTGACGACGTTGAGCCCGCGCCGTCTCAAGGCGTTGCTTGCTGCCTGCCGCAGCATCAAGGTGAAGCGGCTGTTCTTCGCGCTCGCCGAGCGCCACAACCATCAATGGCTGAGCGAACTGAATCCAAAGGAGTTCGACCTCGGCAAGGGCAAGCGCCAGCTTGCGCCCGGCGGAAAGCTGCATCCGAAGTACCTCATCACGTTGCCGATTGACCTCGATGATTCCGCCTGACAGCTCGTACTGGAACCAGGTTCGCCTTCTCGTTGAGGTGCTGCCCGCGGTCGCGGAGGAGGATTACTTTGCGCTCAAGGGAGGAACGGCAATCAATTTGTTCCTGCGAGACATGCCCCGGCTGTCGGTGGATATCGACCTGACGTACCTGCCGGTTTCCGATTACGCCGTTGCTTGTGAAGAGATCGACGCGGGCCTGCGCCGCATCCGCAGCCGCCTGATCGGCGGCTCCCCGCCGTTCGCGGTGACGCTGGGGCCGAGCCGCGGCTCCGGACACATCGATACGCTGCGCGTGGAGCGGGACGGGCTTGGCATCAAGATCGAGGTGAATCCCGTGCTGCGAGGCACACTGCATCCGACCGCCACGCTGCCTATCCATACCGTCGCGGAGGATCATTTCGGGTTCGCGCGTATGACGGTGCTGGCTCACGACGATCTGTATGCGGGCAAGCTGGTCGCGGCGCTCGACCGGCAGCACCCCCGCGATCTTTTCGACGTCAAGCTGTTGCTGGAAAGTGGCGGGATTACGGATTCGCTGTTTCGATCGTTTCTCGTCTATCTCGTGGGTCACAAAGGCGTTATCGCGCAGACGCTCGACCCCAGGAGAAAGGACATCTCCAGGCTCTACCGGGATCAGTTGGTCGATATGCTCTCGCAGCCAGCAAGCCTGGAAGAGCTAGTCGAAGCGCGGGAGCGGCTGATTTCCACGATCCACGGACGGCTCGGAGATCGCGAAAAGCGATTTCTGCTTTCGGTGAAGCGCATGGATCCGGATTGGGGCCTGTTAGGGCTGCCTCAGGCGGCGGCCCTTCCCGCCGTTCGCTGGAAGCTGCTCAATCTCGCGCAGATAAACGCGGACAGGCACAAGGCGGCGGTGGAGAATCTCGAGCGCGTACTGGACCGGGTTGGCAGATGAGCATCCCCTTGATGGACAGTTCGCGAACAACGACTCAGCGGATCGAGCGATCGCGCAAGCCCGCGAAGTGCCCGACGTGCGGCGGCCAGCCGGTGGCGCGCATCCAGCGCGGATACCCGAATTTCAACCAGCAGTTGTCGGACGATCTCGCTGCGGGGAAAGTCGTGCTGGGCGGCTGCGTCGTCACGGACGACGATCCCCGGTGGAAATGCACCCAGTGCGGCCAGGAGATTTTTACTTCTCGACGCGCGTGAGGGTGGAGGGTGGCGTTACTGGATCCCCGCCTGCGCGGGGATGACAGTCTGATTGCGCGTTAATGCCGGGTAATAAATGGTGGTAGCGTCCACGTGTTGAACGGCGGTAGATCGTCCGTTCGAACACGTGGAGTTAAACCGGCGTGTAGCGTCCGGATTTAACAACACCTGGCGCGTTTCCTTCGCGACCTTCAGGTTTGGATTTTGTTCTTTGTATATTTCCTCCGCGGATTGGCGTCCTTTTCGGTAAAGCTTTTATAAAGCAAGGCGGAAGGCGGAAGGCGGAAGGCGAAAAGCGGAATGCGGGCGACCCTACTTCTTGACGGTTTTCCTTTTCCCTTTTCCCTTTCCTCTTTTCCCTTTGCGGCTGGCAGTGTCAGCGAGCCGCATCGCCCGCCAGCCCAGCTGTCCCGTAATCATTCCGCTCATCGGCAGCACGCAGGCAATCGCTTCCAGCACGTGGCGCTTGGTCATGCCGTAGTCGTAGGCGCGCCGGATGTGCTGCGCGGCGAGATCCACCTCGCCGCGCGTGCACAGCGCGGCGATTGCGATCAACTCTAGCCGGCGTATTGCCTGCTATTTTCGTTTTCGCCCGATTTCGAGAATAGCGCGCCGGCTTATTAGAGCCGGCGAAAGCAGGGAAGGGGGGCTTTCAAGCGAAACTTTCAAAGCCGGAGTCACTTTGAAAGTAACAGCCGGCTTGCTTTCAAAGCTTGTCCTTGTCCATTGATTCCAGGGAGTTTTCTCAGGGCGATAAAATCGTAACGGATCGATCGGGTTGACCATTTTTCTGAATAGCACCATAATCGGTACTGAAACAGATACCGTAAAAGGAACCTTATCATGAACAGCATTCCAGCCAGCGAAGTGAAGCGCCGCGGCGTTGCCGCGCTCGAGGAGGCCGTCAAAAACGGGCCGGTGCATGTCATCAAGAACAACCGGCCGACGCTGGTCGTCCTGACCGAAGAGGAGTACGCGCGGCTGACAGGCGCGGCCCAGGGCGAACCACGCAAGAGCCACTACAAGAGCGTGTGGGACTTTCTCCTCCATGAGCCTTCGGCGCAGACGCGGACCAAGGAGCAGATTGACGCCGACCTGCGCGAGGAGCGGGCGAGCTGGAGCGATCGTTGATCGTATTCCTCGACGCCTGCGCGATCATCTACCGGGTCGAGGCTGTCGAACCTTACGCATCCCGCGCCAATGATGTCCTGAAACGGTTTCGCGCGCGGCATCCCGAGACGGCGCTTGCTGTTTCTCGCCTGTCGCTGCTGGAATGCCGCGTCAAACCATTCAGGGAGCGCAATCAGATGCTGTTGGCGAAGTATGAGCGTTTCTTCAGCGCGCCCGACCTCGTGATCGTGGGCCTGGATGACGCCGTTGTGGACCGCGCCACGCTCATTCGCGCGGAATCCAGCCTGCCGACGCCCGATGCCCTGCAGGCCGCCTGCGCGCTTTCACTTGCCGGTGATGTGCTTTTCGTCACCAACGACAGGGAGTTCAAGCGCGTAGCCGGGCTGACCGTGAAGTTGCTCTGATAGGAGTTAAAGGGGCTCGAATTTTTCATGAGTGATGGGTTTTCCGGGCCCCGTATTTCCGAATCGGTATCCAGATTTCCCCTTGGCGTTGTCTTCGCGTTCTTGGGGTTTGGTTTTCCGATTATTTTTCCTTCGCGTCCTTCGTGTGCTTCGCGGTGAAGCTTTTACTTTCCTTGGCGTCCTCCGCGCCCTTTGCGTTGAGGCTTTAATTTCCGTGACTCGCGGATCGTGGATCGCGGGTAGCCCTTGTCCGCGAGCCGCATCGCGCGCAAGCCGAGCTGTCCCGTCACCATGCCGCTCATCGGCAGCACGCAGGAGATCGCCTCGAGCACCTGGCGGCGGGTCATGCCGTAGTCGTA
>CAYYZZ010000260.1:0-4085 GCA_964476235.1 uncultured Streptomycetaceae bacterium
AGTTTAGGGCACTCCCAAGGCAGCAAGCGAGGAGGATTCCATTATGTGGCCAGTGTCACAAGGCGGAAGGCTTACACCGGTGACCGGTGACCAGTGACCGGACCTAAGGCAAAAGGCAAAAGGCAAAAGGAAAAAGGCGCATCCACCACCCCGCCCGCTCCCCGGGCACCCCTCCTCGGACAGGAGGGGAGATTAGTAAAACAATCGGGAACACACTGAGGTAACCTCGGTTTTACAGACACTTCAATAGGGAACAACCATGAAGATCAAGCGTATCGAGCACGTCGGCGTGGTGGTGCGGGACACCGAGGCGAGCCGGCGGCTTTGGGAAGGCTGCTTCGGCATTCCGCTCGGCGGCGTGGAGGAAAACACCCAACGGCGGCTTGCCCTCTACCCGATCGGCGAATCGATGATCGAGCTGATCGCCGGAACGACACCCGACAGCAAGCACGCGCGCATGGTCGCGGCGGGCAAGGGCGGGCTCAATCACATCTGCTTCGAGGTCGAGGATATCGACGAGGCGCTGGCCGAACTCAAGGCAAAGGGAATTCCACTGCTCGATCAGGTGCCGCGCATCGGCCACGCCGGCTGCCGCATTGCCTTCATCGATCCGGCTGCCACCGAGAACTGCCTCATCGAGTTGGCGGAATTGCCCGAAGGGCACTCCTGAAGGCGGAAGGCCGGGAGGGGTCGAATCACGAATCACGCTGTTCCGGCGTGAGTGATGAGTGATGAGTGATGGGGGATAAGTATTGGCTATTGCCGCAAGCGCGATACACTACCCTGCATGGCGGCAGCTAAGCTCTTTGACCCGAAGTCCGACAAGCCTTTTCCACTTAGCCGTACCAAGGTTGAGCTGTTCCTCAACTGCCCCCGGTGCTTCTACCTCGATCGCCGGTTGGGAATAGGGCGTCCCGCCGGGTTTCCGTTCAATCTCAATTCCGCAGTTGATGCACTCTTGAAGCGAGAATTCGACGATTACAGGGCAAAAGGCGCCCCGCACCCGCTGATGGCGGAGGCGGGGATCAACGCGGTTCCGCACGCACACCCGGAACTCGAGACCTGGCGCAGCAATTTCAAGGGCGTGAGGACGCTGCACGAGCGCACAAACCTGGAGCTCTTCGGCGCGATCGACGATCTCTGGCGCGACTTGGGCAGCGGCGAGCTGATCGTCACCGACTACAAGGCGACGTCGAAGGCGGCCGAAGTGACGATTGACGAGCCATGGCAAATCTCCTATAAGCGGCAGATGGAGTTCTACCAATGGTTGCTACGCAACCGTGGCCACAATGTCTCGAACCGGGGCTGGTTCGTTTACTGCAACGGCCGGAAGGACCTTCCTTCGTTCGACTCACGTCTCGAATTCACGATCCGGCTATTGCCCTACGATGGCAACGATGGCTGGGTGGAGGACACGTTGCACGGGATCCGCGAGACGCTGTCCGCGCCGGAGCCGCCAGCGTCTGACGCGGAGTGCGAGTACTGCGAATATGTCTCTCGGGCAGGAGTGATGAAGTGATGCAGAACAATAAATGGGGAGACCACCATTTCCCACATGCGACGTCAGCCGGCGCTGGTCTGGACCTCATGGGACCCTTAGGCAGTTCCTTGGAGGTCTGTCCCCCAAGCGGTTCTATGTTCGGTAACGCATAGAACACGTCTCGGTCAGGGCAGACAGTTACGTTATGTTATGTTACGTTACGTTCGTTAGCCCCAATCCCAGTTTCCGCGCCGGATAACGCGGGAGCCGTGGCACGCAAATCCTGGATTGTCGAAACAGCAGGAAATGCAGGGGGCTTACCGGGACCGCCACACTTTGAGAGGTATGACCAATGTCACCAGAGATGTATGCGAAGGTAGTGTCTGGAATTTGGGGGTTTGTTTTAGGGGCAGGCATCGCAATGACGATCGGCTTCGCGTGGGGTGGCTGGACGACCTCCAGCACGACCCAGAAGATGAGCGAAGAGGCGGTGTTGACGAGCCGGGTGGCGATCTGCGTCGCCCAATTCATGAACGGCCCGAACCACAAGATGAAAATCAAGGAATTTCAGGGGACGGAAAGCTACCAGAGATCCGAGTTCATTGAAAAAGGCGGCTGGGACAAGATGCCCGGGCAAGAAAAGGCTGCCTGGGGCGTATCCAGTGCCTGTGTCGCGGGGCTTGAAGCTGTTATCAAGACCGGGGCTTGATTGACCGGAAACCGTGGTCTGTCCCCGGTTTCCCAAGAAACAAAGTAGCCCCGCCCAGGCGGGGCTTTTCTTTGGGCCTGGGCCGGCCCTGGTGACGGCGCTTGACTCACCATTCACTACTCACGCCGTCTAACGCTGTCTAGCGGTTCGCGGCCACGGCCTTCCGCATGGCCATGACGCGCTTGAAGCAATCGGGGCAGGCAAAGCGGACGCCGCCGCCGAACCGCGTGCGCGACAAGGGGCGCATGGTCGAAGCCTGCGCGAGCCGCCGGCATTCCGGGCACCGCTTGATCTTTGAGGGGTCTTTGGGCAATTTCGCGCCTTGAGAAGTGGATGTCCGGAGAGGCTGCTAGGTTGCTCAGGGTAGCAGAATCGGCGGGGCTGCACCCGCCGTCGTTATTAATTCGCTCTTCGCGGTATGATGCGCGGCCAACCCTCACGGGCCACGCATGGATTTCGACGTCATTGTCCTGGGTGCCGGCGGCGCCGGCATGATGTGCGCTGCGGTTGCCGGCCGGCGCGGACGGCGCGTGCTGCTGGTCGAGCACGCCGCCCAGCTCGGCGAGAAGATCCGCATCTCGGGCGGCGGGCGCTGCAACTTCACCAACCTGCACAGCCGGCCCGAGGCCTTCCTCTCGCGCAATCCCCATTTTTGCCGCTCGGTGCTGGCGCGCTACACGCCGCGCGACTTCACGGCCCTGGTCGAGCGCCACGGCATCCGCTACCACGAGAAGACCCTCGGCCAGTTGTTCTGCGACGGCAGCGCGGTGCAGATCATCGCCATGTTGAGGGGCGAGTGCGATGCGGCGGGCGTGCACTGGGCGATGCCGGTGAAGGTGGAACGCGTGGCGCGGCACGAGGGCGGGGACGCGCCGGGTTTCGAGGTCGCGACGACGCAGGGGAGCTTCCGCGCCCGCGCGATGGTGGTGGCGACGGGCGGCCTGTCGATACCGAAGATCGGCGCGACGCCGCTCGGCTACCGCATCGCCGAGCAATTCGGCCTGCCGGTGGTGGCGCCGAAGCCCGCGCTGGTGCCGCTCGCGGCGCCGCCGGAGTGGTTGGCGCAGTTCGGGGAGCTGTCCGGGGCGTCGTTCGACGCGATCGCCTCCTGCGCCGAAGCGCCGCGCGGCTCGGAGTGGCCGCCGTTTCGCGAGGCGGCGCTGATCACGCACCGCGGCCTGTCGGGGCCGGCGATCCTGCAGGTATCGTCGTACTGGCAGCTCGCGGGCGGGCGCGGCCCGGTGGCGCTCGATCTGCTGCCCGGGCGCGACGCAGGCGCATGGCTGGCGACGCATCGCCGCGACCACCAGGGGCTCGGCGCGCTGCTCGCGGAGTTCCTGCCGCGCCGCTTCGCGCAAAGCTTCGCGGAGGCGCACGGCTGGACGCAGCCGCTCGCGCAGCTCTCGAACGCGGTCCTCGAGACGGTCGCGCGGACGCTCAAAGGCTGGCGTATCCAGCCCTCGGGCACGCTGGGCTATGCCAAGGCCGAAGTGACGCTGGGCGGCGTGGATACCGACGCGCTCTCGCAACAGACCCTGGAAGCGCGCGGCGTGCCGGGCCTGTACTTCATCGGCGAGGTGGTCGATGTCACCGGCTGGCTCGGCGGCTACAATTTCCAGTGGGCGTGGTCGTCCGGCCACGTCGCGGGCACGGCGGTGTAGCGAGGCAAGGCAAGGCAAAAGGCAAAAGGCAAAGGGGTCGAATCACGACTCACGACTCACGACTCACGACTCACGATTCACGCTGTTCCTGCCCCGCACCCCAATTCCGACTAAGATACGCCCTCCCGCCGCCATACCTATAAGGTACCTATGCTCCACAGACCCCTGACAGACCGAGACATGGCGCTCATCTCCGTGCTCTGCAGAGACCGGGAAGTGCGCTGCGAAGAACGCG
>CAYYZZ010000261.1:0-4075 GCA_964476235.1 uncultured Streptomycetaceae bacterium
GTTCATTCCTTTTTCAGGCCGGCGCTCTGGGCGATCTTCGCGAAGCGCGTGATCTCGCCGCGCAGGAGATTGCCCATCTCCTCCGGCGTGCCCAGCCACGGGTCCATGCCGGCGTTGCTCATGCGCTGGAGCAGCTCCGGATCCTGAAGTGCTTTCTCGGCCTCGCGGTAGAGGCGCATGATGATGTCCCGCGGCGTCCCGGCAGGCGCGAACATCGCGTACCAGATCGACATCCGGAAGTTGGCGACGCCCGCTTCCCCGGCCGTCGGAACGTCGGGGAGCGTCGGCACGCGCTTCTCGGAAAGCACCGCAAGCGCTCTCACCCTGCCGGACCTGATGAAAGGCAGGGCAGGCGCCACGGCGAGGATCACCTCATCCACTTCGCCGCCCATCAGGGCTTGCGCGGCGAGCGTCGCGCCCTTGTACGGCACGTGGACCAGGTTGATTTTCTGGAGGCTCTTCAGGAGCTCGTTCGCGAGGTGGTTGGTGGTGCCGGCGCCGCCCGAGCCATAGTTGAGCTTGCCCGGCTTCGCGCGCGCGAGCGCGATGAATTCCTTCAGCGACTTCGCCGGCACCGAAGGATGCACGACCATCACGTTTTCGATCGACGCGAGCCGTGCTACGGGCGCGAAATCCTTCAGCGAGTCGTACTGGAGGTTCGCATAGAGCAACGGGCTGATCGCGATCGTCGGTGACGTGACGAGGACGGTATAGCCGTCCGGCGGCGATTGGGCGGCCAGCGTGAGGCCGAGGGTGCCGCCGGCACTGGCCCGGTTGTCCGGCACGAGGTTCTGGCCCATCTGCGCGCCCATCTTCTGCCCGATGGTGCGGCCCACCATGTCGCTGGGCGAGCCCGGGGCGAATGGCAGGATGAGCCGTATGGGTTTGGTGGGATAGCCCTGGGCGAGCGCCGTGCCGCAGACCGCTGCGGCGCATAACGACGCGACCAGGAAAATGCCACTGCGTATGAACTGCATCATGTACTCCTGAGGACCCCGTTTGCAGTTTGCAGTGGGCAGTTTGCAGTTGCTGCCAACTGGCGGCTGACGGCTGACGGCTGATTCTATAGCGCCTGCAGCGACTCGACCACTTTGCGCTCGATCACGATGCCTTCCCTGCGCCGGCGCTCGCGCTCGCGAAACGCGCGCTCCGACGGAATGCGGATCTCCTCCACGCCCGGCCGGCGCGGCGCCGCCTTGATCTGGCGCACGTACTCCGACATCTGGCTCTTGAACTCGCCGCCGGCCAGCATGACATCCGGGTCGAGCGCCCAGAACAGGAACCCGTAATCCCGCACCTGGCCGCGCGTCAGCGCCGCGCCGGCGAGCAGGCCCAGCGCCTGGATCGCGAACGACAGGCCGTAGCCCTTATGGCCGCCGAACGGCGCCACCCCGCCCTTCAACACGGCCGCGGCATCGCGCGACGGGTTGCCGTGTTCGTCGAAGCCGACGCCTTCGGGCAGCGGCTCCTTCAGGTGCGCGTGCAGCATCACCTCGCCCCACATGAATGACGCGGTGCCCATGTCGAAGATCACGGGTCCGTCGTCGGACGGGAAGCCGAAGCAGATGGGGTTGGTGCCCAGCATCGGGCGCGCGGCGCCCGGCGGCAGCACGTGGGGGTGCGCGCTCGATACGTGAAACGCGACCAGCCCCTCGCGCACGATTTTCTCGACGAAGTAGGCGTTGCGGCCGCTGTAGTAGCTGTTGTAGGCGCCGACCGACGCCATGCCGCTCGCGCGCGCCTTGCGGATCGCCACTTCCGCGGCGCGATAGGCGGCGATGTAGCCGACGTTGTTGCCGCCGTCGAGCAGCGCGGAAACCGGCGTCTCGTGGACGATCTTCACGGGGGTGCGGCCCCTGGCCGTCTTCTCGTCACCCGCGATCGCGAGGAGGCGCGGCAGCCCCGCGAACTTGTAGCCGCACAGCGCGTTGTCCACCAGCTGATCGACGACGATGCGTGCGTCCTCGCCGCTGTATCCCACCCGCATGAGTGCGCTTTCGCCGATGGCCACCGCCTCGGCCACGGTGAGCCGCACGGTGTCCGGCAGATCCGCGTCGAGAAAATCCCGGGATGAGGTGGTGACGTGCATGGTGTCTCCTATCAGAGCGCCGGCCCAAGCCGCAGCAGCGTTTTCCGATCGGTGGAAATCAAAGGGGCCAAGCTTGAATTATGAGAGCGTATTCTGCGCCGTGTCCACACGCGGTCGGCCTCGCGGTTTGGTTTCTCGCCGAATGCCCCGTCATTTGCTCGACCTTCGCATAGAACCGCGCGTTTCCCTCCGGCTGTCACAACGACACGGAAGCATTCCGACCGGTTGACCGCAGAGGTCGGGCCGCGTAATTTGTATCGAATACCCGCGTCGTACGGCCCGCAGGACCCTGTCTCCGCAGGCCCCGCATTACCGCCACAGAGGAAGCATGCCCCGCGCCACCCCCGCTGCCCGCCGTGCCAAGGACCCGGACGACGCCGAGAAGACTCGTTCGCTCATCCCGCTCATCAATGACATCCGGCTGCTTGGCCGCCTCCTCGGCGAGGTCATACGCGAGCATGAGGGCGCCGACGCATTCGATCTGATCGAGCGCATCCGCCAGCTTTCGGTGGCCTTCCGCCTGAAGCGCGACGCCAGCGCCGGCAAGGTGCTCGACGAGCTGCTGAAGACGCTCTCCGACCGCCAGACGGTGCGCGTCATCCGCGCTTTCAGCTACTTCTCGCATCTGGCCAACACCGCCGAGGATCGCCACATGGTGCGCCGGCGTGAATACCACGAGCAGCTGGGGCACGTGCGGGAGGGCTCGCTGGCCATGACCTTCAAGCGGCTCGCCGAGGGCGGCATCCCGGCGGCCGATATTGCGCAGACGCTGGCGCACGCAACTATCTCGCCGGTGCTCACCGCGCACCCGAGTGAAGTGCAGCGCAAGAGCATTCTCGACGCCGAACGCGCCATCGCGGACCTGATGGAACAGCGCGACGACCTGCGTACCGCGAGCGGCCGCGCCGACAACGAGGCGCTGCTGCGCGCGCGCGTGACCCAGCTCTGGCAGACCCGCATGCTGCGCTACTCGACGCTGACCGTCGCCGACGAGATCGAGAATGCGCTGAGCTATTACCGCATTACCTTCCTGCGCCAGATTCCACGCCTGTACCGCGAGGTCGAGCAGGCGCTGCCCGGCCATGAGATCGCGAGCTTCTTCCGCATGGGAACCTGGATCGGCGGCGACCGCGACGGCAACCCGAACGTCAACGCCGGGACGTTGCGCACCGCGTTCGCGCGGCAGAGCGAGACCGCGCTGCGCTTCTATCTCACGGAGGTGCACGAGCTCGGCGCCGAGCTCTCAATCTCCGCGACGATTGCCGCCGTCACGCCCGGGATGCGCGCCATGGCAGAGCGCTCGCCCGACCACAACGTGCACCGCGAGGATGAACCCTATCGCCGCGCGCTGATCGGCGTGTACGCGCGGCTGGCCGCGACGTTGGAGGCGCTCACCGGCACTGAGGCGCCGCGCCACGCAGTGGCGCCGCAGGAACCGTACGCGAGCGCCGGCGAACTGCTCGCCGACTTGCGCGTGATCGAGGCGTCGCTGATGTCCCACCATGCGCAGGCGCTGATCGCGCCGCGGCTCAAGCCGCTGATGCGCGCGGTGCAGGTATTCGGCTTCCATCTCGCCACGGTCGATCTGCGCCAGAGTTCGGACAAGCACGAACAGGTCGTGGCCGAACTCCTGCAAGTCGCGCGCATCGAGCCTGATTACAGCGCGCTGCCCGAAGCGGCGCGGCGCGAACTGCTGTTGCGGTTGCTCAACGATGCGCGGCCGCTGCGTGTGCGCGCCGCCGGGTATTCGGAGGCCACGCAAGGCGAACTCGCCATCTTCGAGACCGCGGCCGAGATACTCGCGCGCTACGGCCGCGCCGCGCTGCGCCACTACATCATTTCGCACACCGAGGACGTGAGCGACCTGCTCGAGGTGCTGTTGCTGCAGAAGGAAGGGGGCCTGATGCGCGGCACTCTCGACGGCGATGCCAGCTACGCCCTGATCGTCGTGCCGCTGTTCGAGACCATCGGCGATCTGCGCAACGC
>CAYYZZ010000262.1:0-4063 GCA_964476235.1 uncultured Streptomycetaceae bacterium
CGGACGACCTTGAAGCGGCAATCGCCGAGGGCGCGACTATGGTGCGCGTGGGCACGGCCATCTTCGGGAAAAGAAGATAATTAGCCGCCAAGACGCCATGACGCCAAGGAAAGTACCGCCAATAATGTATAAGACGGCGATGCGTCAACAGGTAAAATAGCGGACCGCTTCTGATCGGAGGCTCGGAACAGCACTGGCTGTTTCAGGATCTCTGCCTTTGGGGTCGGTTCTTATTATTGTTTAGTTTTTCTTGGCGCCTTGGCGCCTTGGCGTCTTGGCGGCTATCTAAATGAACATAACCTTCATCGGCGGCGGCAACATGGCGGGCGCCATGATCGGCGGGCTCATCCGCAAGCGCTGGCCGCGCAAGGCGATCCGGGTGGTGGAAATCGCGCAAACAGCCCGCGAGGCGCTGGCACGCGAATTCAAGGTGAAGGCCCAGGCCGCGCTCGATGCCAGGGCCGTGAAGGTCGATTGCGTCGTGCTCGCGGTCAAGCCGCAGCAGATGCGCGAGATCGCGGCCGCGCTCAAGCCGCATCTCGCCTCGCAGCTCGTCGTCACCATCGCCGCCGGCATCCGGGTGAAGGACCTTTCGCGCTGGCTGGGCGGTTACCGGCGCATCGTGCGCGTCATGCCCAATACGCCGGCGCTGGTGCACGCCGGCATTTCCGGCCTCTACGCGCCGGCGGCGGTTGGCGCTGACGGTCGTGCCGTGGCCGAGAAGGTCCTGGGCGCCGTGGGAAAAACCCTGTGGCTCGAGCGCGAGGAGGATATCGACGCCGTGACCGCCGTCTCCGGCAGCGGCCCCGCCTACGTCTTCTACTTCATCGAGGCGCTGGAGCGCGCCGCGCGGGAACTCGGACTTGCCGACGACGCGGCGCACCGGCTCGCGATCGAGACCTTCACCGGCGCGGTCAAGCTCGCGGCGCAATCGAGCGAGCCGCCGGAGACGCTGCGCAGCCGCGTCACCTCGAAAGGCGGCACCACCGAGCGCGCATTGAAATCCATGGAAGCCGACCGCGTGAAGGATGCGATCGTGCGCGCGGTGCGCGCCGCGGCCGAGCGCTCGCGCGAGCTGGGCGACGAGCTGGGCAAGGACTGAAACCGTGAGGCGTGAGGCGTTAGGTGTGAGGGGGCCCGGTTCAGCCGTTATTCTCCTCACTCCTCACCCCTCACTCCTTACCGGCCGCCCGGCCCGGGGCGGCGCATGATATCCGGCGCGCTGATCTTCCTGATCGAGACCGCCTTCGGGCTGTTCGTCGTGGCCCTGCTGCTGCGCTTCTACCTGCAGTGGGCGCGCGCGCCGTACCGCAACCCGCTGTCGGAATTCCTGCAGGCCCTGACCGATTTCATGGTGCGGCCGGCCCGCCGCCTCATTCCCGGCCTGTGGGGCCTCGATCTCGCGACGTTTGCGCTGGCCTGGCTCATCCAGCTGGTGGAACTCTTCGTCGTGATCCAGCTCCGCGGCTACCAGGCCGGGCCGGACACGGGGATGGCGTTCGCCGCCCTGGTTCTGCTTGCGCTGGTCGCAATTATCCGGATCGGACTCTACATCGTGATGACGGCGGTGATCGTGCAGGTGGTGCTGTCCTGGCTGGGCCCGTACAGCCCGCTGATGCCGCTCGTGAACAGCATGACGCGGCCCATTCTGCGGGTGTTCCAGAAGCGGATACCGCCGATCGGCAACGTCGACCTGTCGCCGCTGCTCCTGCTCGTGGTCGTCCAGCTCTTGCTGATGCTCCCGGTCGCCTGGCTGGAAGCAGCCGTCAGCCGGCTGCTTTGATGCCTGCGATACGGGATACGGGATGCGGGATACGGGATTCGTGAGTCGTGAATCGACTTGGTGCAGGTATGACACCGCTGCGCGGCGGCTTACGTTGACGCTGCATGTGCAGCCCGGCGCGCGCCGCAATGAGATCGCCGGGCTTCACGGCGGCGCGCTGAAGGTGAAAATTGCCGCGCCTGCGGCGGACAACAAGGCGAATACCGCGCTGATCGGCTTTCTGAGCGAGACACTGGCGGTTCCGAAATCCGCCATCGCGATCCGCCGCGGAGCTACCGGCAGACGAAAGGTCGTTGAAGTGAGCGGCAGCCCGGAACTCGTTACGATTATCGGGAATATGAAGTAAACAGAAAGCGACTTGACACCTATCCCGCATCTCGCATCCCGCATCCCGCATCTCGCATCTCGCATCCCGCATCCCGCATCTCGCATCCCGCATCTCGCATCTCGCATCCCGCATCCCGCATCCCGTATCCCGTATCCTGCATCACATGAGAATAATGTCGTACTGCTCCTGGTTGTAGGCGGTCTCGACCTGCAGCGACACCGGCTTGCCGATGAAGTCCGAGAGCATGGCGAGCGCCTGCGATTCCTCGTCGAGGAAGAGGTCGATCACCGGCTGGGATGCGAGGATGCGGAACTCGCGCGCGCTGAACTGCCGCGCCTCGCGCGTCAGCTCCCTCAGGATCGTGTAGCACACGGTCTGCGCGGTCTTCAGCCGGGCGCGGCCGTCGCACGCCGGGCACGGCTCGCACAACACCTGGGCGAGCGACTCGCGGGTGCGCTTGCGCGTCATCTCCACCAGGCCCAGCTGGGTAAAGCCGTTCACCGACATGTGGGTGCGGTCGCGCGCCAGCGTCTTGCGGAACTCGTTCAGCACCGCGTTCTTGTGCTCCTCGGTGTCCATGTCGATGAAGTCGATGATGATGATGCCGCCGATGTTCCTCAACCGCAGCTGGCGGGCGATGATCTGCGCGGCCTCCAGGTTGGTCTTGAAGATCGTGTCGTCGAAGCTGCGCCCGCCGACGAATCCGCCGGTGTTGACGTCGACCGTGGTGAGCGCCTCGGTCTGGTCGATGATGAGGTAGCCGCCTGATTTCAGCTCCACGCGCCGCCCCAGCGCTTTCTCGATCTCGTCCTCGACGCCGTAGAGATCGAACAGCGGGCGCTCGCCGCTGTAGTGCTCGACGCGCTCGGCCACGTTGGGCGTGAAGTCCTGCCCGAACCCGAGCATCCTCTGGCAGGTCTCGCGCGAATCCACCAGGATGCGCGCGGTGTCGTCGTGCACGAAGTCGCGCAGCACCCTCAGGCTCAGGCTCAGGTCCTGGTAGAGGGAGGTCAACGGCGCGGCGCTGGCGGCCTTGTCCCGGATGCCAGCCCATAGCCGGCGCAGGAAATCGATATCGGACTTGAGCTCCCGGTCGGAGGCGGTTTCCGCCACGGTGCGGATGATGAACCCTCCCTTCTCCTCCGGCGGCAGCAGCAGCAGCTGCAGCTTCTCCCGCAGGTGCGCCCGCTCTTCCTCGTCTTCGATGCGCTGCGAGATGCCGATGTGCGAATCCTGCGGCAGGTAGACGAGGAAGCGCCCGGCGATCGAGATCTGTGTCGAGAGCCGCGCGCCCTTGGTTCCGATCGGATCCTTCACCACCTGGACCATCAGGTTCTGGCCTTCGCCAAGCAGTCTCTCGATCGGCACCGGCTGGTCGCCGTTGTGGCGATGCCCGCGCATGTCGGCGACGTGCAGGAACGCCGCGCGCTCGCCGCCGATGTCGATGAATGCCGACTGCATGCCCGGCAGCACGCGGACCACGCGCCCCATGGTGATGTTGCCGACCAGCCCGCGCGAGGAGGCGCGCTCGATGTGCACTTCCTGCGTGACGCCCTGCTCGATCACGGCCACCCGCGTTTCCTGCGGAGTGACGTTGACCAGGATTTCCTCGGTCACTGCCATGAGGTGGGGTCTCTACCAGACCGGGATGTTGAACTTCTGCAGCAGCTCCGTCGTTTCCGCCAGCGGCAGGCCCATGATACCGGAATAGCTCCCCGAGATTCGCGTCACGAACGCGCCCGCCCGCCCCTGGATGGCGTAGGCGCCGGCCTTGTCGAGCGGCTCGCCGCTCGTGCAGTAACGCCGGATATCGGCTTCAGAAATCTCGCCGAACCACACGCTCGAGACCGAGATCTGCGTCTCGATCTGCTCCCTCAGCGCGACTGCCACCGCCGTGAGCACCTGGTGCTCGCGGCCGGAGAGCGCGCGCAGGATGCGCGCCGCGTGCTCGG
>CAYYZZ010000263.1:0-4050 GCA_964476235.1 uncultured Streptomycetaceae bacterium
GCGCGGCACCGACAGCTCCGCCAGCGGCCCCGTGTCGTACATGCGCGTGTTCGACCGGAGCTGCGAGACGGTGGAATCCGCGGGCTCGCGCCGCGGCGCGCAGATGGGGATCCTGCGCTGCGACCATCCCGACATCGAGGACTTCATCCACGCCAAGGACCAGGGCGATCTCAAGAACTTCAACGTGAGCGTCGCCGTGACCGATGCCTTCATGCACGCGATCGAGCACGACGGTGATTGGGAACTCGTGCACAAGCAGCCGCCCGCGCCGGATTTCGAGGGAGAACCGCGCCAGCGCCCCGACGGCTTTTGGGTCTATCGTAAGATCAAGGCGCGCGACCTGTGGCAGCAGATCATGGAGTCCACCTACGACCACGCCGAGCCGGGCGTGTTCTTTCTGGACCACGCAACCAAGGACAATAATCTTTCTTACTGCGAAAAGATCGAGGCCAGTAATCCATGCGCGGAACAGCCGCTGCCCCCTTACGGCTGCTGCTGCCTCGGCTCGATCAACCTGACGCCGTTCGTGCGCGAGCCGTTCGGCGTCAAGGCGCGCTTCGACTTCGACACGTTCGGCAAGGTAACGCGCACTTCGGTGCGCATGCTCGACAACGTGCTCGACGCGACGGTGTGGCCGCTGAAGCAGCAGCACGAGGAAGCGCGCGCCAAGCGCCGCGTGGGGCTCGGCTTCACCGGGCTGGGCGACGCGCTCATCATGCTCGGACTGCGTTACGACACGGACGAGGCGCGCCGCATGGGCGCACGCATCGCTGAAGCGATGCGTAACGAAGCTTATGCTGCGTCCATCGAGCTCGCCGGGGAAAAAGGTGCATTCCCACTGTTTGATGCAGAGCGGTATCTTGCCGCTCCGCATTTCGCATCGCGCCTGCCGGAAGAGTTGAAAAATAGAGTCCGCCAGCACGGCATCCGCAACAGCCACCTGCTCTCGATCGCGCCCACCGGCACGATCTCGCTCGCGTTCGCCGACAACGCCTCCAACGGCATCGAGCCCGCGTACTCCTGGACCTACCAGCGCAAGAAGCGCATGCCCGACGGCTCGATGAAGACCTACGACGTGGAAGACCACGCGTGGCGGCTCTACCGCCACCTCGGCGGCGGCGTGGAAAAGCTCCCGCCCGCCTTTGTCACCGCCATGGACATCTCGGCGCTCGACCACATGCGCATGGTCGCGGCGGTCGCGCCCCACGTGGATTCCGCCATCAGCAAGACGGTGAACGTCCCCGAGGACTACCCCTACGAGCAGTTCAAGGACCTCTACCTGGAGGCGTGGAAAGCGGGGCTGAAGGGCATCACGACCTACCGGCCCAACCCGGTGCTCGGGAGCGTGCTGTCCCTTGCGCCCTCTCCCGAGGCCGAGCAGCCGAACGATCTCGACACCAGCTCGGACCGCCGCATCCGGCTGGAAGCGGCGCCCCAGCCCGCGCTCTCGAGCCTGCGCTGGCCGGGACGCCCGAAGCTCGCCGCCGGCAACCCGTCGTGGACCTACATGGTCGAATGTCCAGTCGGCCCCTTCGCGATCTTCGTCGGCCACGTCGAGAACGGCGATCCGCATACGTTCGAAGTGTGGGTGAACGGGGCCGAGCAGCCGCGCGGCCTGGGGGCGGTCGCGAAGACGCTCTCGATGGACATGCGCGCGCAGGACAAGGCGTGGCTCAGGATGAAGCTCGACATACTCGCGCGCACGGCGGGCGACGACGCGTTCGACTGCCCGATGCCGCCCGAGGGCGAGGTGCAGCGCGTGCCGAGCCTGGTGGCGGCGTTCGCGCGCATCGTGCGCTACCGCGTGGACCAGCTCGGGGCGTTTTCCAGATCGGATGGGAGATCCCCGGTGCTGGACGCGCTGTTCGCGAAAAAGGAACCCAAGACCGGACCCTCCGGCACGATGTCGTGGACGGCGGACGTGCACAACGCCCGCGCTGAAGACGATTTCGTGCTGATCCTGAAGGAGCTGCAGCTGCCCAACGGCCAGCGCCGGCCGTACTCGGTGTGGATGGCGGGCGAGTACCCGCGCGCGCTCGACGGGTTGTGCAAGCTGCTTTCGCTCGACATGCGCGTGATCGATCCCGCCTGGATCGGCATGAAGCTGCGCAAGCTCCTCAACTACGCCGAGCCGCTCGGCGACTTCATGGCGCGCGTGCCCGGCGAGAACCGCCAGCAGAACTACCCCAGCACCCTCGCCTACTGCGCGCGGCTCATCATCCACCGTTACGCGATGCTGGGCGTGCTCGACGAGCGCGGCTACCCGCTCTCCGACATGGGCGTCCTCGAAATCCCCGAGGACGACCGGGTAACGGCGCGCGCAGTCCAGTACCGCACCCTGCACGGGAAGAAGTGCAAGGAATGCGGCAACGCGGCGGTGATCTACAAGGACGGTTGCGAATTCTGCACCGCGTGCGGCGCCATCGGCGCCTGCGGTTGAGTTACGAATTAGCCGCCAAGACGCCAAGAGCGCCAAGAGCAGCAAAAGCAAGAATGAGCCGCCGATGAACGCCGATACACGCCGATGAAGAAACGGAAGGACTTCAAACCCGGGCGCCGGGCGGCCCTGAGCGCTTCGCTTGCGCTCGGAACGGCCGCCATGGCGTCGCCCGCGTCACCGGCGATGGCTCAACGCTTGAGTACGCTGGAGCGCGCGCCGATGGGTAATACCGCCGACGAAAAACGCGTCCTCGCGGTGCTGGAGGACGTTTACCGCAATCACCGCTACCTGAGCGTGCCGGAGGAGGACGGGCGGCTGTTGCGGATCCTCACGGAATCGATCGGCGCGAAGCAGGTGGTCGAGGTCGGCACCTCGACCGGCTACTCGGGGCTGTGGATCCTGCTTGCGCTCGCGAGAACCGGTGGCCGGCTCACCACCTACGAGATCGACCGCGGGCGCCACGAACTGGCGCGCCTAAACTACGAGCGGGCCGGGTTGCTCAAGCAGGCGACGCTGGTGCTGGGCGACGCGCACGCCGAGATCACGAAGCTGAAGGACCCCATCGACCTCGTCTTCATCGACGCGGACAAGGAAGGCTATCCCGACTACCTGCAGAAGCTCGCGCCGCTGGTGCGCCCGGGCGGGCTGATCGTCGCCCATAACATGGCCTCGCCCCCGCCCGACCCCCGCTACGTCGAGGCGGTCACCACCAACCCCGCCTACGACACGGTGTTCCTCAACATGCACGCGGCTGGCGTCGGGGTCACGCTGAAGAAACGTTAAATCCGGTTAAATCCGGACGCTTCACGCCGGTTTAACTCCACGCGTTGGAACGGACGATCAATCGCCGATCAACGCGTGGGAACCACTCTGAATCCTGAATCCCTGATCCTGCTTCTGCTTGCACCACCCGTATAATCGCAGTCATGCGCAAGCCATCCGCAAGAAAACCCGGCCAGTCGTCGCGCCCCGAGGCGGCGCAGTCGAAGCAACCGCCGGCCGGCCGCAACCCGCACCTCTACGCGCAGACGCGCAAGATCCTCTCCAAGCACTACCGCACCAAGTACGGCATGCGCCAGGGGCGCGGCGGGCGTAAACCTTGATATTTCACCGCAGAGGCGCAGAGGACATAGAGGAATACAAGTCCACTCACGACGTTTTGAACCGCCAAGACGCCAGGAACGCCAAGAAATTTCAAGATCGAACGGCTTAACGCTGAAGCTCAGGCGTCGCTTTCAGCGATCGGTCTGAAGCGCCAAGTTAGGCTTACTATTTAAGAGCCTCACTCACTATTTTCTCTATGGTTTCGTCAATGTTCTTTACGTATGAAGCGGCGCCCTTCACTGCGTACCGCCGGTCAATGTAGCTTCCATTCGTATAGCTCAGCCAGACTTTTCCTTGCGAGTCCTCCCAGGCTAGGGCTTTGAACGGAATGTCTATCCCAGCGAGCGGTGCTTCTTTAATAATGTAAGGGCCACCCGCCCCTCGACCGAAGATGAGCAATTGGTTGGGCCGGATATCAACTTTCACTTTCTTGGACATTTCCTGATAGTCAATGCGATTAAAAATGTTTGCACCAACGCCCTTGGCTGCAGCCTCTACTCGGTCAA
>CAYYZZ010000264.1:0-4006 GCA_964476235.1 uncultured Streptomycetaceae bacterium
TGAGGGATGAGGAAGTGAGCCGGGGTACTCCCCTCCTGCCCGAGGGTGAGCCGGGGTTTCCATCCTTTTTTCATGCGCTATTCTCCTGACGAAAAGCGCATCTCGAATCTCCCCTCGCCCTCCTATAGGGAGAGGGGCGGGGGGCGAGACCGGGAATTCGTGGGCCATGGACCACGCCGGACGAGCGGCACCGGCTTGCAAGCCGGTGCGCGCCCTGCAAGGGAGGGTGACCCGGCGAACGCCAGCCGCGATGCAGCGCGACTGGCCGGGCGGGGTGCTTGCAAAGCAAGCGGGGTGGTGGGAGTGAGCCGGCGAACGCCCGACACGATGCAGCGTGTCGGGACGGAGGGACCAGGGAACCACTCTAACTCGTCATTCAGTCGTCTGAGCAGCGGACTTTTAAGCGCACGGCCCGTTCCGGGCCAAACTCGGACCAAGCGGTTTGGGGTCGTTCAGCTTTTCCACAGTACCGCGGGGCTCGGCCAATAGCTTAGGCCTCATCACTCATCACCTGTTTTTAAGGTAGTCACCGGGTTCCAGCCCTTCCGGTCAACCAGACCGCGTGGTCTCGCGTTGCTTCCACGATGGGCAGGAAGATTTGAGATGCCAGTCTGGCACCTCACGAAACGATTGTTGTTGACTGCCGGGCAACACGCCTGGCTAACCATATCACTAAGTGATACACTTATATTTGTGAACGCAGTCAGCGGGTCTTCAAGACCAGGGTATTCAATCGCTGGGCGAAGCGGGAGCGTCTTGCGGACCGGGATTTATGTGAAGCCGTCCTGGATATGCAGCAAGGTCTGATCGATGCCCGGCTTGGCGGGGGTGTTGTCAAGAAGCGGGTGGCGCGGGCAGGCCAGGGAAAGCGGGGAGGCTATCGGACCATTCTTGCGACCAACCTTGTTGACCGTTGGTATTTCATGTTCGGGTTTGCGAAGAATGAACGTGACAATATCGATGCGGACGAATTGAAATTGCTGAAGCAGCTCGCTGCAGCATGGATGGGCATGGACGATTCGGCAATCGAGGATGCGAAAAAGCAAGGCGAACTGGTGGAGATTTATTGTGGCAAACAAGAGACTGCGTGAAGAGCTGTATGAGACCGCGCGGGGGCTTTACGACCTCGGCGCAATCGGTGCGCAGACGCTGCGGGAGTTTGACGCATCGCGGCTACGCCCTCTCAGGCCTTTTCGACCAACGGATATCAAGCGCCTGCGGCTGAAGGCCAGGGCGAGCCAGGCGGTGTTTGCCGCCTATCTCAATACCAGCGTTTCGACCGTGCAGAAATGGGAGATCGGGGAGAAACATCCGAGCGGGCCGGCTTTGAAGTTGCTCAATATCGTCGAGCGCAAGGGGCTTAAAGCGCTTGTTTAGCGCGCTCTTGCGCGGCCCCGTCAGTCATCAGTCGTCACCGGGTCTAGAAGCCCGTAAGGGCGGGAGGGCGCGAGAGCGGGAGAGGGACAAATTCCGTGAGAACGGGAGAGCGTGAGGGCGGGAGGGGGGAACCCCCCTCTGACGATTTTTCGATCTCGCGATCTCCCGACTTCACGATCTCACGGCTTCTCGGAGTTCCGACCTCCCGATCTCCCGATTTCACGGGTTTCGAGTCCCATCACCCATCACCCATCACCCATCACCGGAGTTAAGGCCCTTATCCCTCGGGGAAGCCATGCTCACGTTATCCGGTCAACGCTCCTCATCCCCGGGCGTTTACTGCCTGAAGGACCCCCATGATCCATGTTTGCCGGGAAATCTCTTGAGCCCCTGATTTTCACGATCCGCGGGCACCGCCTCGATTTGAATTCGAACGGGTCGCAATTTGCGGCCCGTTCTGGCTATCGCTGCGCCGCGATGCAATTCCCCTGCTCATACCGCTTTTGGTATAATCCCGATGCGCCAGCACAGACCCGCTGACGAGAAGCCGCTCCACTGGGTCGGGTCGGCGAAAAAGGACCTCCTGGGTTTTCCCGAGGAGGTCGTGGATAACATCGGTTACGTCCTGGGCGCGGTTCAGTACGGCGGCCACCCGCCATCGGCGAAACCGTGGAAGGGGCTGAGGCCGGGCGTCCACGAGATCGTCGAGGACGACGGGTCGGGTACTTTCCGGGTGGTGTACACGGTCCGGTTCCGCAAAGCGGTCTACGTGCTGCACGCGTTTCAGAAGAAATCGCCTTCTGGCGTGCGGACGGCGCGGACGGATATCAAGCTGATCGAGGATCGCTTGAAATCAGCAAGAGCAGACTACGAGGAACGATATGGCAAAGAGACGGAATGAGATCGAGGTTGGGACCGGAAATGTGTTTGACGACCTCGGCTACGCGGATGCCAAAGAACGCACGCTCAAGGTCGAGCTCGCCCTGGAAGTGAACCGCGTCCTGAAGCAGCGTAAGCTCACGCAGGCCCGGGCCGCGGACCTGCTCGGGATCGTGCAGCCGCACGTCTCGGATCTCGTGCGTTACCGCCTTAACCGGTTCTCGGTCGAGCGCCTGATGCGATTCCTCACCCAGCTCGGCAAGGACGTCGAGATCCGGATCGCGCAGCGATCGGCGCGCCGTTCGCGTCCGGGAGTGCGGATTCTGCACGTGGCGTAGCCTGCGCAGTCAGTCGTCACCGGGTCTAGAAGCCCGTAAGGGCGGGAGGGCGCGAGAGCGGGAGAGGGAAAAACCTCCAGGTCCATGGCAGGTCCATGGCAGGTCCATGCATGGGGTCAGACCCCCGGGAAAAGGCAATAATTTCAGTCGGCTAGCCTGATTCTCACTTCCCTACGTCATCCTGCAGTGCGAGGCGTCCGTTGAACCTGCATGATTACCTCGTCACCAGTTAACGGAGGAAACATGAGGCCAGCCATCGGAATGTCTCATACAGTAGCGATCGCTGTTGCATGCCTATTGGCAGTTGCCGCGCCAGTGCACAGCCAAGCGCCCGCGTGGCCCGCGCGGCCGGTGCGGATAATCGTTCCCTACAGCCCGGGCGGCGGCATCGACGTCGTGGCGCGCACGCTGGCGCAGAAGCTGACCGAGCAGATCGGCGGCACGTTCGTGGTCGAGAACCGTCCGGGCGCCGCCGGCATGCTCGGCGCCGAGCTCGTCGCGAAGGCGGCGCCGGACGGCTACACGCTGATGGCGTCGTCCACGGAATTCGCGATCAACCCCGCCGCCCGCCCCAAGCTGCCGTATGACCCGCTCAAGGATTTCGCGCACATCTCGCAACTGGCCACGGTGCAGTTCATATTGGCGGGACACCCCTCGGTGCCGGTCAGGAACGTCAAGGACCTCGTCGCGCTGGCGAAGGCCCGCCCCGGGCAGCTCACCTACGGCTCCTCCGGCGCGGGCGGCGGCCCGCACCTCGCCGGGGAACTGTTCCAGTTGATGTCCGGCATCCGCTGGACACACGTGCCGTTCAAGGGAGCGGCACCCGCGTCTATCGCTGTCATGAGCGGGGAGATCGACTTCGCGTTCGGCGCGACCATCGGGCTGCTCGGAAACGTGCGGGCGCGCAAATTGCGCGCCATCGCCGTCACCGGGCAGAAGCGCTTCAGCGGGCTGCCGGAAGTGCCGACCGTCGCCGAATCGGGCGTGCCGGGATACAGCGCGACAGGGTGGTACGGCTTCTACGCCCCGGGCGGGACATCGCCGGAGATCGTGCGCCGGCTCTACAACGAATCAGTCCGCGCGCTCGGCGCGCCGGACATCAAGGAGCGGCTGGCGCAGAGCGGCAACGAGTACGTCATGAGCCCGCCCGAGGAGTTCACCGCTTTCCTGCGCGTCGAGATCGCCAAGTGGACGAAGGTGATCAAGGAAGCGAACCTGCGTCTTGAATAAGACCCCTTATCTCGTCACTGGTTTTCAGCGGCGCCGGCAGATCACCAGCGACGAGCAGATGCCCAGCTTGTCGGCCACTTTTTCAACCTTCAACCCGGCGGCCTCGATCATCGCCGTGATGTCGGAAGCCTTGTACATGCGGCTGCAGCCGTTGGCGAGGCAGGTGAAGTAAAGCGAAATCG
>CAYYZZ010000265.1:0-3982 GCA_964476235.1 uncultured Streptomycetaceae bacterium
CAGCAGCACCACGTTGCCGACGTACATGCTCGCCACGAATCCCCAGAACAGCTCCGGCTGCTGCTGGATCAGCATCGGCCCGGGCAGGATGCCGTGCACCATGATGGCGGCGATCATCACCGCGGTGACCGGGCTCGTCGGGATGCCGAGCGCCATCATCGGCACGAACGCGCCGGTGGCGGCGGCGTTGTTGGCCGACTCGGGCCCCGCCACGCCTTCGATCGCGCCCTTGCCGAAGCGCTCGGGATGCCTGGAAATCCGCCGCTCGATCCCGTACGACACGAAGGACGAGATGATGTGCGCCGAGCCGGGAATGATGCCGATCAGGAAGCCCAGCACGCTGCCGCGCGCGATCGGGCCGACCGACAGCCGGAACTCCTCGCGCGAGGGCATGAGGTCGCGCAGCTTCGGGCGCTGCACGTCGGGCGCCGCCGGCGCGCCGGCGGCGAGCAGTATCTCGGATACGCCGAACAGCCCCACCGCCACCGGGACGATGCCCACCCCGTCCCCCAGCTCGATGATGCCGGAGCTGAAGCGGGTATAGCCGCTCATGACGTCGATGCCGATCATGCCGAGCAGGAGGCCGAACGCCGCCATCGCCAGCGTCTTCAGCATCGAGCCCCCGGTCATGTAAGCGAGGATGAACAGCCCCATCAGCAGCAGCGCGGTGTATTCCGGCGGGCCGAAGCGCAGCGCGAACTCGGCGAGCGTGGGCGCGAGCAGCATCAGGCCGACCACGCCCAGAGTCCCGGCGACGAAGGAGCCGATCGCCGCGATGGCGAGCGCCGGCCCGGCGCGCCCGTTCTGCGTCATCGCGTAGCCGTCGATGCAGGTCATGACCGACGCAGCCTCGCCCGGTATTCGCATCAGGATCGACGTGGTGGAGCCGCCGTACATCGCGCCGTAATAGACGCCGGACAGGAGCACGATGGCGATGATCGGATTCAGCCCGAAGGTTGCGGGCAGCAGCAGGCTGATGCCGGCGAGCGGGCCGAGGCCCGGCATCATGCCGACCAACGTGCCGATCAGACAGCCGACGAACGCGTAGACGAGGATCGAGGGCTGCAGCGCGACCGAGAAGCCCAGCATGAGGTTGTTAAATGTCTCAGCCATACGACGACAAAGTTGGCAGCCGTCAGCCGTCAGTTGGCAGTAACTGCAAACTGCCCGCTGCAAACTGCAAACTCTTCATCCGCCCTCATCCCTGCTCCTAGAAGCCCCACGGGCTGCGTGGCAACGGCACGTGTAGCAGGTCCCCCACGACGTAGAAGGAGGCGAAGCTGAATCCCAGCGCGACCAGCGCCACCGGCAACGGCCGCCTGCGCTCGAGCACGCCCAGAAAGAAGATCAGCAGCGCGATCACGGTGATCCGGTAGCCGATCCGCTCCAGCGCGAAGGTGGCGACGCCGCAAGCGATGAGTATCACCACCGCGCGCGTTGCTTCCGGCCATTGCATCGAGGCGATCGGCGCGGATTTCACGCCCCACAGCGCGATCAGCAGCCCCACCGCGCCGAGAAAGATCACGAGCAGCAGCGGCAGGTAGCCGGGCCCGGGCTCCTGCAGCGACCCGACGGGAAACGCGAGGTTCTCCCATCCCACGTAAAGCGCGAGCGCGAGCAGCATCAGCCCGGAGAACTGGTCGCTATGAAGACCGCCTCGCTTCTGCTCAGTGCTCGACGGTTCGGAATTCATCTCGAATGCTCGGCGGAGCGCTTAGCGATCAGCGGTTGGCCGTTAGCAGTTGGCTTTTGGCTAGGGTAAAAACGTTTCAAGCTAAAAGCTAATCGCCAATCGCTAATAGCTAATAGCTAATGGCTATTTCTTATCTTCCACCTTGCCCACGACCTTCACCAGCGCGGCGAGGCGCTTGGCGTCGGCCAGCCAGTACTGCTGAAACTCGGGCGCGTCCTTGTACTGCACGATTGAGCCTACCTTGGCCATGGCGCCCTTGAAATCCGGGTCCTCCGCCGCCCTGCGCGCCGCATCCCGCAGCACCTTCATCACAGGGTCGGGCGTGCCGCGCGGCGCGAACATCCCGGCCCAGATGTAGTACTCGACGTCCTTGTAACCAAGCTCCTTGAACGTCGGCACGTCCGGGTATGAGGGGTGCCGTTCGGCGCCCCAGCCGACGATGGTGCGCAGCTTGCCGCTCTTCACATGGGCGCTGATCGCCGCGGGACCGCCGGCGGTCATCTCGACGTGCCCGCCGAGCAACGCGGTGATGGCCGGGCCGCCGCCCGTGGTCGGCACGTGCCGCATCTTCAGCTTCGCCGCGTGCAGGAATATTTCCATCGGCATGTGCAGCGCGCCGTAGATGCCGGAGGACGAGTATGTGAGCTGCCCCGGCTTCGATCTTGCGAGCGCCACCAACTCCTTCAGCGTCTTCACAGGCAAGGAAGGATGCACCACCAGGATGGTCGGATCAGCCGAGATCAGCGCGATCGGGGCGAACTGGTCCAGCGAATAGGCCGGCTTGCGGTTGAACAGCTCGTCGGCCGCGGGGATAACGGAAATGCTCGAGAGCGCCATGAGTATGGTGTAGCCGTCGGGCTTGGCGTTCGCGACGGCGGAGTTTCCGACCGCGCCGGCGGCGCCCGGCCGGTTCACGACCGTAACCGGCTGCTTGAGGATTTTCTCCATCGCCGCCGCGGTCGGGCGGGCGGTGATATCAGCCACCCCGCCCGGCGGGAAGGCCACGATCATCGTGATGGCACGGTTCGGAAACGCTTCCTGCGCGTTTGCCGGCAAGCCGGAAAACGCAACAAACGAAACGATCAGAAACTTTACGAGATTCATTGCAATCCCCTCCTCATTCAGCACAACTTCAAAGCCCTCCGGCCGCGCATTAATTTTCTATTTGCGACCAGTGAGCCCCGCTCACTGGTCGGCCTTGGCCCCGGAGATCTTGACCACCTTCGCCCACTTGGCAATGTCGGCGTGCAGGTGCTTCTCGAATTCGGCGACCGACATCGTCATCGGTTCCGCGCCCTGCGCGTTCCACGTTTTTTTCACGTCGGGCCGGTTGACGACCCTGGTGATCTCGGCGTTAAGCCGCTCGGTCACCGCTCTCGGGGTGCCGGCAGGCGCCATGATCCCGAGCCAGATGGTGGTCTCGTAACCCTTGACGCCCGCTTCCGAAATCGTCGGCACGTCCGGCATGACCGTGGAACGCTTGAGGCCGGTGGTGCCAAGCGCCCTCACCTTCCCGGCCCTGGCGATCGGCGCCATCGTGGTGATCGCGTCGAGCATCAGCTCGGTCTGCCCGCTCATCGTGCTGGTACGAGCCTCGCCGCTGCCTTTGTGGGGAACATGCACGATGTCCACGCCGGCCAGCGCCTTGAACAGCTCGCCGGCCATGTGGTACGGCGTGCCGTTGCCCGAAGACGCGTAGTTGAGCCCCCGCGGCTTGGCTTTCGCAAGCGCGACCAGTTCTTTCACCGACTTCACCGGAAGCGACGGGTGCACCACCAGCAGCAGGTCCGAGGAATTGATCGGGGCCACCGGCACAAAGTCCTTCATCAGCGCGAAGGGCTTCTTCGGGATCAGCGATTCGTTGACGGTGTGGGTATTGGACATGACCAGCAGCGTGTAACCGTCCGGGGGCGACTTCGCCACGATGTCGGTGCCGATGATCGAGCCGGCGCCGGGGCGGTTCTCGACCACGAAGGGCTGCCCCAGGACCCCCTGCATCTGCTGGCCGAGGAAACGGGCGTAGATGTCGGCCGGGCCGCCGGCGCCGAACGGAACCACGGCGCGTATCGGCTTGACGGGATAAGTCTGCGCCTGGACGACGGCGCAACCGAGCAGGGCCGCGGTCAGAACAAGGAAACGCGGCAGCGAGAACGACAGATTCATTGGCCCCTCCTGGCGGGTTGAAGAATAACGCCCCGTTCTAGATATTATCGGGACGCTGCAGGGCCAGTATCCAATCCCCTGTCGGCCGCGTCAACCGTAGCGGGATGATGCGTGAATCGTGATTCG
>CAYYZZ010000266.1:0-3978 GCA_964476235.1 uncultured Streptomycetaceae bacterium
GCGCGATACGGAAAGCGTCGATGCCGAGCGCGTAAAAGCGGCCGATCTCGATCGACTCGCCGAACTCCGGCCGCGCGTAGACCATCACCGCCGGGTGGTCCGGCTGGAGCAGCCACGGCATGTCGAGGAAGCGCACCCCGGCGAGATCGAAACCGGCCAGCGGGCCGGCATTGCCGGGATACACCTGGGAGGTGGCGTAGATCGGCAGCGCGCCCAGGTAAGGGCGTGCGAGCCGCGCGCGCGGGACATCGAGCGCGAGGAAAGCCATATCGACCGTGCCGGTGTCCACGGCCCTCTTGATGCGGGTGAGGCCCTCGGGATTGCTGGTGTACGTGTAGGCGACCACGTGCGCCCCGCCGAGGCGCGTGAACTCCTCGACGAACGCCTGGTGGATGCGTTTCAGGAGCGGGGTATCGCCGTTCACGGTGACCGCTTTGCGCAGGCCGTCCTGGTAGGCGAGCTGCGCCACCTGCCGCGCCTCGGCCTCGATCTGCAGGCTCAGCATGTAGATCTCGGGCGGAACGGTGGAATGGCCCTCGGGCACGTTGAGCACAAGCGTAGGCACCATCACCGCCGCGCTGCCCATGAGCGCGGTCACGCCGTTGCGCGTGAGGGGGCCAACCACCAAGCGCGCGCCGGCGCCAAGCGCCTTGATATAGGTCTCCACGGTTTGCTGTGGGTCGTCGCCGACGGAATAGACGCGCACCGGCAGCGCCGTGCCCTGCACTTTGCCGGCCGTGAGGAAACCGTTTCTCACGGCCTCGGCATGCTTGCCGAAAGCCTTCGAGCCGAGCGGCAGCAGCAGCGCGATGTGCGGTCCGTCTTCAGCCGCGAACGGCTGCGGCTTGTCGGCGCGCGCAGCCGGAGCAGCCGTCGGCGGCACGGGAGCATTCAGCGCGGGCGCCGGCGCCGTTTCCATGGCAGGCGGCAGCGCTACCGGCGCTTGCAGCGCGGGCGGTGGCGGAGCGGGCGAACTCACCGCCGCTTCGCTGGCCAATGCGGAGGCGCCCCCGTATAGTACCGCCGCAGCGAGAGGCATTACGAGACAACGATGGAGCACGCCGCAGCGCATGGGGATGCCGGGGGGAAAGCGAGAGCGACATTATATGTAGTGGCCACGCCCATTGGAAATCTGGCCGACATCGGCCTGCGGGCGCTGGAAGTCCTGAAAAGCGTGGATGCGGTCGCGGCGGAGGATACGAGGGTCACCGGGCACCTGCTTGCCCATTACGGCATCACCAAGCGGTTGATACCGGTTCACGAGCACAACGAGAGACGCGCCGTGGGCCAGGTGCTGGCGCTGCTCGCCTCAGGCCGGTCGCTGGCGCTCGCTTGCGACGCCGGCACGCCGGCGATCTCCGACCCCGGGGCGCTGCTCGTCGCCGCGGTGCGATCGGCGGGCTTCCCGGTGACGCCGGTGCCGGGGCCCAACGCGGCAATCGCCGCCTTGTCCGCCTCCGGATACACCGCGCCGCATTTCCTCTTCTATGGTTTTCTGCCCGGGCGGGCGGCGGCCCGCCGCAAAGCGCTCGCGGCACTGGCACGGTTGCCGTACACGCTGGTGTTCTACGAGGCGCCCCACCGGATCGAGGCCTGTATCGACGACCTGCGCGCCGCGCTAGGCGGGGAGCGGCGCATCGTGATCGCGCGCGAGCTCACCAAGTTGTTCGAAACGTTCCACGAATGCACCCTGGCCGAAGCGGCGGACTGGCTTGCCGCCGACCCGATGCAGCGCAAGGGCGAGTTCGTGCTGGTCGTGGAGGCCGCGGACGGGGAAGCGGAACCGGATACCGGGGCCGCGCAGCGCGCTCTTGCGGTTCTGCTGGAAGAGCTCCCGCTCAAGCAGGCGGTCGATCTTGCCGCGAGGATCACCGGTGGCAGGAGGAATGAGCTCTACCGCATGGCGCTAGCCATGCGGAAAAAGCGTGATTCGTGAATGGTGATTCGTGATTCGACCCGAACCAACCGCTGGCCCTCGACTCACGACTCACGACTCACGACTCACGACTCACGACTCACGATTCACGATTTACCGGCTACCATTCCTGTCCAGATGAGAAAAATCACGATCACCCGCCCCGACGACTGGCACCTGCATTTGCGCGACGGCGAGCACCTGCGCGCGGTGCTCCCCGATACGGTGAAGCGTTTCGCGCGCGCCATCGTGATGCCCAACCTGAAGCCGCCGGTCACGACCGCCAGGCTGGCGCTCGAGTACCGCGGCCGCATCCTCGCCGCGCTCCCCGCCGGGTCGCGCTTCGAGCCGTTGATGACGCTGTACCTCACCGATAACACGGCGCCCGCGGAAGTCGCCGCCGCGCGCTCGAGCGGCGCGGTGCATGCGGTCAAGTATTACCCGGCGGGCGCCACCACCCACTCGGATTCGGGCGTCACCGATCTCGCGAAATGCCACCGGGTGCTGGAGGCGATGGAGAAGCACGGCATGCCGCTGCTGGTGCACGGCGAGGTCACCGATCCGGAAGTGGACATCTTTGACAAAGAAAAGGTTTTTATCGAGCGGGTGCTTGCGCCACTCGTCGGCCGTTTCGAGAGCCTGCGCGTCGTCATGGAGCACATCACCACGCGCGAGGCGGCTGAATTCGTGACGTCGGCGGGCCCGCGTGTCGCGGCCACCCTCACGGCGCATCATCTCCTGTTGAGCCGCAATGCGCTGTTTGCCGGCGGCATCCGGCCGCATCTCTACTGCCTGCCGGTGCTGAAGCGCGAAGCGCACCGGCAGGCGCTGGTCAAGGCGGCCGTGAGCGGCAATCCCAGGTTCTTTCTTGGCACCGACAGCGCGCCCCACGCGCGCCATACCAAGGAAACCGACTGCGGCTGCGCCGGCATCTATACCGCACACGCCGGGATCGAGTTCTACGCCGAGGTGTTTGCCGCGGCGGGAGCGCTTGACAAGCTGGAGGGATTCGCCAGCCGGCATGGCGCGCAGTTCTACGGATTGCCGGTGAACGACGGCACCCTTACGCTGGCGGAAGACCCGTGGACCGTCCCGCCGGACCTCGCGTTCGGCGCCGACCGGCTGGTACCGCTGCGCGCCGGCGCCAAGGTGGCGTGGAAACTCGCGTAATCCGGAACGAGGCTCGTTCGTTAAGACAGGAATGGACACAGCCACGGTGACGGACGTGCCAGCTCCCCATCCCTCCGAGCTGGACATCCCGCCGGGCGACCTCTGGATTTTCGGCTACGGCTCGCTGATGTGGGACCCGGGATTCCGCTACCTGGAGCGGGCGCCCGCCCTGATGCACGGTTATCACCGCGCGTTCTGCGTCTATTCCAACCGCTGGCGCGGCACGCCCGAGCAGCCGGGCCTGGTGCTGGGTCTGGACCGCGGCGGCGCCTGCCGGGGCGTCGCATTTCTCGTGGCAAAGGCCCAGGTCGAAGCGACGCTCCGCGAGCTGTGGCAGCGCGAGATGCGGCGCCGTATCTACCAGCCGCGCCTGGTGCGCGCGCGGCTGCCCGGCGGAGAGGCTCGTGCTTTCACCTTCGTCGCCGACCCCCGGCATTCAGGCTATGCGGGAGGGCTGACCCTCCGGCAGACCGCGCAACGGATTGCGACCTGCTGCGGCGCGCGCGGGCCCAACATCGAGTACCTCACGCGCACCATCGATCACCTCGAAGCGCTCGGCGTGCGCGACCATAACCTGTTGCGCGTGCTGGAGGCGGTGCGCGCCCTCCGCCCGGAAAAGCGTGAATCGTGAATCGTGAATCGTGAGTCGGGTTCGCAGGCAGTTCTCAGGTCGAATCACAAATCACGAATCACGAATCACGCCTTTCCGGCCTCCGGCGCCTGGCGCCGAAGGTGTAAAATACGCACGGGAAGTCGGCCAGACAGCCGCTGCGAGCGGAACAAGCGAGCCTATACGATGGTTCGTACCGCTCGGAGAGGAAAGTCCGGGCTCCATAGGGTAGGGTGGCGGCTAATCACCGCCCGCCGTGAGGCGAGGAACAGGGCCACAGAGA
>CAYYZZ010000267.1:0-3969 GCA_964476235.1 uncultured Streptomycetaceae bacterium
GTGATGGGTGATGAGTTCCGAAAAGTTTGAAAATCCCGGGGTCAAGGAGCGGTGCGCGCTGCTGAAGCGGGTGAAGACGATCGCGGTGGTGGGGCTCTCGCCCAACCCCGACCGCCCCAGTTACGGGGTGTCGAAGGCCATGCAGGGGTTCGGCTATACCATCATCCCGGTGCACCCGGCTGCGCGGGAGATCCTGGGGGCGAAGGCCTACCCCCGGCTGGCCGACATCCCGGCGCCTATCGACCTGGTCAATGTGTTCCGCCAGGCCGAGCATCTGGACGGGGTGGTGGACGAGTGCCTCAAGCTGGGATTGAAAAACCTTTGGATTCAAGAAGGTATCGTCAATGAGCCCGCCGCTCTCAAGGCCCGGCAGGGTGGCATGAACGTCGTCATGGACCGCTGTATCTACCGCGATTATAGGCAATATTGCACTTAAATGCGTCTAAAATTCACTAAAATGCATGGTCTGGGTAATGACTTCGTGATTTTGGACGCCCTGACCCACCCCATTAGCCTGTCCCCCGAGCAGTTGCGCCGGATTGCCGATCGCCATTTCGGGGTGGGCTGCGACCAGGTCCTGCTGGTCGAGCCGCCGCGCCTGGCCGACACCGACTTCTATTACCGCATCTTCAATGCCGACGGCGGCGAGGTGGAGCAATGCGGCAACGGGGCGCGCTGCTTCGTGCGCTACGTCCGGGACCGGGGTCTTACCACCAAGGCCGAGATCCGGGTCGGCACCCGCGGGGGCGTGATCGTGCCGCGGCTGGAGGACGACGGCCAGGTGACGGTCAACCTGGGGGTGCCGGAGTTCGAACCCGCCCGCATTCCTTTCGATGCAACGGCGCGGGCGCCGATCTATGCGCTCGACGTGGGCGGCCGCAGCGTGGAGGTGAGCGCGCTTTCCATGGGCAACCCGCACGCGGTGCAGGTCGTGACCGATATCGAGCGCGCGCCGGTGGCGGAGCAGGGGCCGCTGATCGAGCGCCACCCGCGCTTCCCGCAACGGGTCAACGCCGGCTACATGCAGATCGTCAGCCGCCGCCGCATCCTGCTCCGTGTCTACGAGCGCGGCGCGGGTGAGACCCTCGCATGCGGCACCGGCGCCTGTGCCGCGGTCGCCGCCGGCATCCTGCGCGGGCTGCTCGATCACGAGGTCACGGTGGCAACGCGCGGTGGCGACCTCGGTATATCATGGGCAGGCGAGGGCAGGCCGGTCATGATGACGGGGCCTGCGGTCACGGTATTCGAAGGCGAGATCGAAATCTGAAGTATGCAGTTGTCAGTTTGCAGTTTGCAGCATGAAGCCGCCGGTGCGGTCGTACGGTGTCGCTGCCAACTGCCAACTGCCAACTGAGAACTGCAAACTGATCAAGGGAGCATGATGAAACCCGAAGAAGTCGCAGCCTGGTTGAAGGTGCACCCGGAATTTTTCGAGCATTACGCCGACCTGCTGGCGGAGATCCACATCCCGCATCCGCACGGCGGCCGCGCGATCCCGATCAGCGAGCGCCAGACCCTGACGCTGCGCGAGACGACCAAGCGACTCGAGGCCAAGCTGCGCGAGCTGATCCAGTGCGGCGAAGAGAACGACGCGATCAGCGAAAAGGTGCACCGCATCTCGGCGGCGCTGCTCGCGGCCTCCGATATCCGCGGGGTGTTGAGCGCGGTCTATCTCAACCTGCGCGAGGACTTCGCGGTGCCGCACGTCGTGTTGCGGGTCTGGCGCGCCAACAGCCACGCCGACCTGCCGGAATTCAAGCCGGTGAGCGACGCCTCGCGTGAATTCGCGGGCAGCCTCGCCAACCCCTATTGCAGCGGGCACGCCATGGTGGATACCGCAGGCCTGTTCGGAGAGGCCGGCTCGCACCTGCGTTCCTTTTCCTACGTGCCGTTGCGGGACAGCGAAACGTTCGGCCTGCTGGCACTGGCGAGCGAGGATCCGCAACGTTTCTACCCCGAGATGGGCACGCTCTACCTCAAGCGGCTGGGCGCCCTGGTCGGCGCGGCAATCGCGCGGCACCTGAAATAGAAGGCAAAAGGCAAAAGGCAAAAGGCAAAAGTGTGGAGGAGCGCGAGTCATTCGCCGTAGCATTAGTTGATTCAACTACTTACGACACGTAAGTGGGCGCTAACTCAAAGGCCGATAAACCCGCGAAACCGGCCGTGCATCCGCTGCTGCGCGGCTATCTCGAGCACCTGTCGAACGAGCGCCGGCTCTCCCGGCATACCCTGATCAATTACGCGCGAGACATCCAGGCGCTGATGGCGCTCGCCGGCCCGGCCCGGCTCGACCAGCTGGGCGTTCACGAGCTCCGCCGCTTCGTTGCCCAACTGCACGCGCGCGGCCTCGACGGCAGGTCGCTCGCCCGCATGCTGTCGGCGTGGCGCGGCTTCTACAACTACCTGGCGCGCGACCACGGTTTCGCGACCAATCCCTGTCTCGGCATCCGCGCCCCCAAGTCGGCGAAAAAACTTCCCCAAGCGCTCTCGCCCGACGAAGCGGCGCAGTTGATGCAGGTGGGCGGAGACGGCCTGTTGGACGCGCGCGACAAGGCCATACTGGAGCTGTTCTATTCGTCGGGGCTGCGATTGTCCGAGTTGACCGGTCTTGCGGTGCAGGACTTGAATCTCCGGGACGCCACGGTGCAGGTGACGGGCAAAGGATCGAAGACGCGCATCGTGCCGGTCGGCAGCCACGCGCTCGACGCGCTGAAGGCGTGGCTGCCGCAGCGTGACGCGATGGTTCCGCCCGGGGAGAAGGCACTGTTCGTGGCGACGGGCGGCGCGCGCATGAGCGGGTCGGCGGTGCAGCAACGGGTGAAGCACTGGGCGAGAAAATTCGGCTTGTCCGGCAAAGTGCACCCGCACGTGCTGCGCCATTCCTTCGCGTCGCACGTGTTGCAGTCAAGCGGCGACCTGCGCGCGGTGCAGGAGATGCTGGGCCACGCGAGCATCTCCACGACGCAGGTGTATACGCATCTGGATTTTCAGCACCTGGCCAAGGCTTATGACGCGGCGCATCCGCGGGCTAAGAGGAAAAATTAGCCGCCAAGACGCCAAGGCGCCAAGAAAAACAGAACAATAATTTAACCGCCAAGGCCGCCAAGCCCGCCAAGGAAATCGGATGATTGAGCGTTTACCCCGCGATCGAGAGTTGCGGCACAATCTGTCGTAGCCTATAATGACCATGGTCATGTCCATGGTCATATCAGGAGTCCAGCCATGCAAAAAGTGAAAGCTTCGGAGTTCAAGGCGAAGTGCCTCGCGTTGATGGACGAGGTGGCTCGCACCGGGGAACCGTTACTGGTCACCAAGAACGGCAAGCCGATAGCCGAATTGCGGCCACATCGGCCTCGGGTCGAGAATCCGGCCGGCGTCTGGAAAGACCGGCTGATCGTCAAGGGCGACATCATCTCGCCGGTCGGAGCGGACTGGGACGCCCTGAAATGACGGTCCTGCTCGACACCCATGCGGCGATCTGGCTTGCGACCGAAAGCGCCTCCCTCGGCAAGCGCAGCCGTGCGCTGGTGACCGAGGCCTTGGCTGCCGATCGCCTCGCGGTGGCATCGATCAGCTTCTGGGAGATCGCGATGCTCATCGCAAAAGGCCGGCTGCAGGCCTTGATGCCGCCGTCGGACCTGCGGGCCCGCCTGCTCGATACGGGAGTGAACGAGCTAGTCCTGACCGGCGAAATTGCGCTGCTGGCGGCGGGCCTCGACGGTCTTCACGGCGACCCGGCCGATCGGTTCATCACCGCCAGCGCGATCGTACATCAGGCGACTCTCATCACGGCGGACGAACGTCTGCTCGGCTGGAAGCATCGCTTGAAACGGCAGGACGCTGCGAAGTAGGCGGCGCGGCACATCCGCAGGCGTAGAGCTTGACCTCTCACTGCGGAGGAAAGAGCAAGAACGATAATTGAACCGCCAAGGCCGCCAAGAGCGCCAGGGAAGTACAAAATACAACATC
>CAYYZZ010000268.1:0-3954 GCA_964476235.1 uncultured Streptomycetaceae bacterium
TGCCTTCTGCCTTCTGCCTTCTGCCTTCTGCCTTCTGCCTTCCGCCTTCCGCCTTTCGCCTTTCGCCTTCGCAAATGGCCTTGCCCATTTGCCGCGGACGGGGTTTGGCGCGATACTTTCCAGACTTCTTAGTGCTGTCCCCTAAGGCGCAGGTCATGATCTCCAACGCCAGCCGGCCGAAACGTACCGCATCTCGCATCGCATGCGCTGCGGTTGGCGCAGCCTGCGTGATGCTGCCGTGGAGCAGTCCAGCGGACGAGAGCTTCACAGCAAAGCCCGCTTTCACCGACAGCGAGATCAGGATCATCCTGTCCCACGGACCGTGGCCGGCGCCTGTGCCGTATGACCCGACCAACCGGGCATCGGGGAAACGCGACGGGATCGAGTTCGGGACGCGCCTGTTCTTCGATCAGCGCCTCTCCGGCGGCGGAACGGTGTCCTGCGCGACCTGCCACATCCCGGAGCGCAACTGGACCGACAACCTGCGGCGCGGCGTCGGCATGGCCGAGGTGGATCGCAACACGCCGACGCTGATGAACCTGATTGCCGGGCGCTGGTACGGCTGGGACGGCGCCTCCGACAGCCTGTGGTCCCAGAGCCTGCGCCCGATCCTGGACGAGCGCGAACTGGCGGCGACGCCGCGCCATGTGGCGCAATTGGTGCGCAACGACGAACTGCTGTCCTGCCGCTACCGCAAGGCATTCGGAACCCCGCCGTCACCCACCGATGACGAGACCGTATTCGTGGATATTGGAAAGGCCCTGGCCGCCTTCCAGGAAACGCTGCTGAGCGGAGCCACGCCGTTCGACCGGTTCCGTGACGCCCTGGCGCGGGCGCAACCGCCTTCTTCGTGGAATTATTCCGAGCCGGCGCAGCGAGGGCTCAAGATTTTCATCGGCAAGGGCGGCTGCACCACCTGCCATGCCGGCCCCAATTTCACCAACGGCGAGTTCTTCAACACCGGCCTGTCGCGCTTTGAGCCGCGCGGCAAACCCGATCCCGGACGCCACGCTGGAATCCGGCAACTGCTGGAAAGCCGTTTCAATTTGCTGGGTCCCTACAACGACGATACGACGGGCGCCAGCGCCGCGCACACCCGCCAGGCATCCCTCGAGAAGGTGGGGCTCGGCGAGTTCAAGGTGCCGTCACTGCGCAACCTGATACTGACCATGCCCTATGGCCGCGACGGCCGCGTCGATACTATCGCCGAGGTCGTACGGCATTACACCGACCTCGACCCCGTCCGTCTGCACGCGAAAGACGGGCGGCCCGCCAAACCCCTGAACCTCACCCCGCGCGAGCAGACCGACCTGGTCGTCTTCCTCGAATCGTTGAGTACTTTCTCCAATCCCTGGCGCCCTGACGAAGGTGGGCAGTGCCATTGAACCGGCGGCCAAGGGCCGCAGGAAAGCGTGAGTCGTGAGTCGTGATTGGACCTCTCCCCCGCTCGGAACGGCGTATTAAGTGACGAGTGATAAGTCTCCCGCACAGCGGGGTGTTTGACTGCCCATCACTCATCACCAATCACTCATCACCTGCCACCGGAGGTGGCATTGGGAACCGTGGTCTGTCCCGTTAACGCTCCGCAGAATCGAATCACGACTCACGAATCACGACTCACGCCTTTCGGTTTGTGCTATTGAGGCTTGAGGCCGATCTGCTTGACCAGCTTCCCGTACATGACGGTTTCCTGCTTGATCAGGGCGCTGAGCTGCTCAGGCGTCGAGCCCACGGCGTCAAGGCCCTGTTGATTGAAGCGCTCCTGCATTTCCGGAGTCTTGATGATCCTCATGAGCTCCTTGGAGAGCTTCGCGACGATCGGCTTGGGCGTCTTCGCGGGAACCACCACGCTGTGCCAGGTGATGTTCTCGAAGCCCGGTAAGGTATCCGCGATGGGCGGCACGTCCGGGAGGGCGGGGCTGCGCTTCAATCCCGTGACGCCGATCGCCCGCAGCTTGCCTGCCTTGACCTGGGGAATGGCGATCAGCGGGCTCATGATGAAACTCTGCACTTCGCCGCTGATCACCGCACCGACCGCTTGCCCGGTGCCCTTGTAGTTCACGGCCGTCGCCTTGATGCCCGCCATGTGATTGAACTGCTCCGCCGCGAGCAGGTTGTTGGTTCCGGTCGCCGCAAAGTTGAGCTGCCCCGGCTTTGCCTTGGCGAGCGCGATGTATTCCGGCACGGACTTGGCGGGAAGGGAAATCGGCACCACCATGAAGTACGCGCCCGAGGTGATCTGCGTGATGGGCTGAAAGTCGCGCGCGGGATCGTACGGCAGCGTGAGATACACGTGCGGGTTGATCGTGAGCCCGGCGCCGTTGGCGAGCAGCAGCGTGTAGCCGTCGGGCGCCGCCTTGGCACCCAGTTCGAAACCGACGATCCCGCCGGCGCTACCGCGGTTATCCACGATGACCTGTTGGCCCCAGCTTTCGGTCAGCTTCTGGGCGAGCAGCCGCGAGAGCGTGTCGCTCGGTCCGCCGGCCACGAACGGCGCGATGAACCGGATCGACTTGTTGGGATAGTCTGCCGCGGCGTCGGCCGCGGCGACGCTCGATGCGGCGAACGACAAGACCAGAATCAGGAACAGGTGAGCTGCATGCTTCATGGGGTCCTCCTCGAGTTGGCTATGACGCCTGGCCGGTTGTGAGGGTTCATTGTAGCCAAAGACTCACCGCAAAGGGCGCTAAGACCGCCAAGTAGCGTTAAATCCGGACGCCTAGGGATACGGGAGCCGCGGCTCCCGTGCCCTAATCGCCGGTTTAACTCCGCGTGTTCGAACGGACGACGCGCCGCCGTTCAACACGCGTGGCACTTCCGCCTTTCGCCTTTGCAGATAGAATAGTCACCCCCAAACCCACTCACAGGAGTACCCACCATGGCAGTTTCGATGTACCCAATCTCCGTGCCCGTGTTCATCAAGCACCTCAACGGCCTCGCCGGCTGCGTGAAGAAGGCCCAGGCGCTCTACGCCGAGAAGAAATACGATGAGGCCTCGTTGATGAGCCACCGGTTCTTCCCTGACATGTACACCTTCGCGCGGCAGATCCAGGCCATGTCCGACCACGCGAAGGGCTGCACCGCCCTGCTTGCCGGGATGGAAGCGCCGAAGTACGAGGACAACGAGAAGAGTCTTGGCGAGCTGGTCGCCCGCATCGAGAAGACGGTCGAGTTTCTGAAGTCGGTGAAGCCCGCGCAGATCGAAGGCACCGAGGACAAGGCCATCACCATCAAGATGCGCGATCGGGAGCTCAACATGAAAGGGCTCGAGCTGCTGCTCAACCGCTCTCTGCCCAACTTCTACTTCCACGCGACCACGGCCTACGACATCCTGCGGCACAATGGCGTGGAGGTCAGCAAGCGGGATTTCATGGGCGCGGCCTGATGCCAATACGGCGTGATAGGTGACGAGTGATAAGTGATAAGAATTCCCGCACTGCGGGAGTTACCCCTATCACCTATCACCTATCACCTATCACCTATCACCCATCACCGCTTCTTTTACTTCCGTACGCCAGCACACAGACGGTGCCTGCATTGGTACGTATTCTGCGCATATTGACGTGTAGTCGCATCCAGCAGAGCAGGCCAAGCCTGCAAATAGACCTTCCTATCCGTCCCTTGCAGCATTAAGGATCTGATCTTATGAGGAGGTGAGTTATGAAATGGGCAGGTATGTATCTTGTCGGTTTTGTTGTCTTGGTTGGCGGCCTTCTGGCCGCGCTCTGGAAATTGGGTATTCTGGAAAACATCGGCACAACGTGGACTGTGATCGGAGTCGTGATCCTGATCGGCTTTGGCATCATGTTCTCGGTCGCCAATAGCGGCAGCAAAGAAAACATCCAAATCGACCGGAAGTGAGCGGTTCGAGCACGGGAGGAACCGAAGGGCTACCCGCACCCGCACGCAGGGCGATCCAGCCGGGGCAATCCTGGCGTGCTCGTGCGGATCAAC
>CAYYZZ010000269.1:0-3914 GCA_964476235.1 uncultured Streptomycetaceae bacterium
CACCCTGTCACGATTCTTCATGTCACGCCTGTTGCTGTGCGCGGCGGCGCTGCTCGCCGCTCTCATCGCGGCGCCGGTCGCAGCGCAGGACTACCCCTCCCGTCCTATCCGGTTCATCGTGCCGTTCGCGCCCGGCGGCGGCAGCGACATCTCCGTGCGCATCGTGTCCGAGGGCCTGCAGCCGGTGCTGGGCCAGACGATCGTGGTGGACAACCGGCCGGGCGCGGGCAGCGTCGTCGGCACCGAGATCGGGGCCAAGGCGGCGCCGGACGGCTACACGCTGCTGCTCGGCAACATCAGCATGGCGTTCAACGTCGCGCTCTACAAGAAGCTGCCCTACGACACGCTGCGCGACCTGGCGCCGGTCGCGTTGATGACGGACCAGCCCAACATCCTGGTCGCGCACCCGTTGCTGCCGGCGAAGACGCTGAAAGAGTTCGTTGCGCTCGCGCGCGCGCAGCCCGGCAAACTGACCTACGGTTCCGCCGGGATCGGCGCCGGCACGCACCTCGCGATGGAGCTGCTGCTGATGTCCCAGAAGATCGATCTCGTGCACGTGCCGTTCAAGGGCACCGGCCCCGGACTGACCGCGCTGCTCGGCAACCAGATCTCGGTATTCTTCTCGACCTTCGCCTCCGCGCTGCCGCACGTGAAGGCCGAGCGGCTGCGCTCGTTCGGCGTCACCAGCGTGAAGCGCGCCCCCACGCTGCCCGACGTCCCCACCATCGCCGAGGCCGGCGTCCCCGGCTACGAGTACAGCACCTGGTACGGGATGATGGTGCCGGCGAGGACGCCGCGCGCCATCGTCGAGAAGCTCAACAAGGCCACGGTCGGCGTGCTCAACTCGCCGGAGACGCGGCAGAAGCTGCTGGCGAATGGCATAGACCCGATACCGTCCACCGCCGCGCACTACGCCGCTTACCTCAAGTCCGAGACCGAGAAGTGGTCGAAGGTAGTGCGCGCGGCAAGGATTCCGCTGCAATGAGCCACGGGAAACGGCGTGAGTCGTGATTCGTGAATCGTGAATCGAGGGTGGCCTGAGCACATGATGCTTTTCCATTAACGAGCATCGATTCAACACGAACGACTCACGCGTCTGCGAGAAGATAATGGTCGAATCACGAATCACGATTCACTATTCACGCCTTTTGCTGTGCGCCGCGGCGCTGCTTGCGGTGGCGTCCGCTGGCGCGCAGCAATACCCGGTGAAGCCGGTGCGCTTCATCATCGCGCAGGCGCCCGGCGGGCAGAACGACGTTCAGGTGCGACTCATCGGCGCGAAGCTCACCGACGCGCTCGGGCAGCCGATGGTGTACGAGAACCGGCCTGGCGCGGGCGGGCAGATCGGCTTCGAGCTGCTCGCGCAGACGCCACCCGACGGCTACACGATCGCGATGGGCTCGATCAGCACGCTCGCCGTGATCCCGATGATGCCGAGGAAACCGCGTTACGACCCGATCAGGGACTTCACCCCGGTGACGCTTGTCACCACCTCGCCCTACGTGGTCTCGACTCACCCGTCGGTGCCCGCACGCTCGATCAAGCAACTGGTGGCGCTCGCCAAGGCGCGGCCGGGCGCGATCGCCTACGCCTCGGCCGGCAACGCGACCGGAATACACCTCACCACCGAGCTGTTCATGATGACGGCGGGCATCAGCATGGTGCACGTGCCGTACAAGGGCGGCGCCCCGGCGACGGTGGATCTGCTGGCCGGCCAGGTTAGCGTGATGTTCAACAACGTGATCACGTCCGTGCCGCACGTCAAGGCAGGTAAGCTGCGCGCGCTGGCCGTGACGACGGCCAGGCGCTCCCCCGCCCTGCTCGAGGCGCCGACCGTGGGCGAATCCGGCTACCCGGGATTTGAATCCAACTCGTGGCAGGGTATAGTGACCCGCGCCGGCACGCCGGGGACCATCGTCGCGCGGCTCAACAGCGAGGTAGTTAAAATCCTGAGCACGCCGGAGATGAGGAGCATTAACGCGAGCCAGGGCAACGACATCGCTGCGGGCTCGTCGGAGGAGTTTCTCGCCTACATACGCAGAGAGATGGAAAAATGGGGTAAGGTAATCCAGGCCGCCGGCGTGAAAAGCGAGTAAATCGCCGCGCCGGCCCCACAACCACAACAGGAGGAGACCATGAAGCTCGCAAAATTGTCCGTGATTCTCGGTATCGCCGTCGTGACCGCCGGGCTCTGGCCCGCCGCGGCCGGCGCCCAGCAGCCGGTCACCATCCGGCTCGGCCACGTGGGCTTCCCCGGCTCGCTGTTCGACATCACGGGCAACAAGTTCGCCCAGGACGTGAACCAGGCGCTGAAGGGCCGGGTGGAGGTGAAAGTCTTCCACTCGAGCCAGCTCGGCTCCGACGAGGCGATGATCAAGGGCATCCGGGTCGGCGCCCCCGAGATGCAGATTCCCTCCACGGTCATGAGCACGGTGGACCAGCGCTACGGCGTGTTCGAGATGCCGTACCTCATCATCAACCGCGCCCACATGAAGAAGGTGACGGAGAACAAGGAAGTCCAGAAGGCGCTGTTCGAGGGCCTGCCGACGAGGGGTGTCCGGGTGCTGGGCGTGTGGGAAAACGGCTACCGCCACATCACCAACAACCGCCGCCCGATCCGGTTCCCGGGCGACTTGAACGACATCAAGCTGCGCGTGCCGGGCGGCGTCTGGCGCGTGAAGATGTTCAAGACCTACGGCGCCAATCCCTCGCCCATGCCCTTCTCCGAGGTCTACTCGGCGCTGGCGTCGGGCGTCATGGACGGCCAGGAGAACCCGTTCTCGCAGATCTACTCGGCCAAGTTCCACGAGGTCCAGAAATACCTGTCGCTGACGGGCCACGTCTATACCCCCGCCTTCCTCCTCGTGAGCGAGGACTTCTGGCGCAAGCTGCCCAAGGACGTCCAGGACACGATCGGGAAGATTGCCCGTGCGACGGGCGATTTCGCCCGCTCCGAGGGCGAGCGCCTGGACCGGGAACTGCAGTCCAAGCTCGCGCCGCCGATGCTGGTCAACGAGCCGAACAAGGAAGCGTTCATCAAGGCGTCGGGCGAGGTGTACGATGAGTTCGGTAAGCAGGTTGCCGGCGGCGCCCAGTTGATCAAGACCATCCAGTCGCTGCGCTGATGACGAAATGGCTCGGACGGCTCGTCACCCTCATCGAGTGGTGGGCCGCCTTCCTGCTGGCGGGGCTGACGGTCGTCGTCTGCCTCGGGGTGTTCTTCCGCTACGCCCTCAATTCGTCGCTGGTCTGGTATGACGAGTTCGCCTCGTACATGCTGGTCTGGCTGACCTTCTACGGCTGCGTCGTGGCGGACTACCACGGGCGTCAAATCGGGTTCGATCTGCTGGTGAACAAGCTGGCCCCGGGAATGCGCAGGGCGGTGGACGTGGTGGCCGAGTTCGCCGTCCTCGGCTTCCAGTTCGTGCTGTTTTACTACGGCTGGGTTCTCACGGAGAAGATGGGCGACGAGACCGCGATCTCGCTCACCTGGGTGAAGGTGAGCTGGATCAGCAGCGTGTTGCCGATAACCGGGGGCATCATGCTCCTCATCAGCCTCACGCGGTTGATCTCCATTCTTTCGGGACGGCAAAAGAAACAGGGGGGCCACGAAGCATGGAGTGGATCATCCTCGGAGTAATCGTCCTCCTCACCGCGATCAACGTCCCGATCGGCTACGCGCTCACGGTCGCGACAATACTCGCGATCCTCTGGAGCGGCGCCACGTCGCTCAGCGTCGTCCCGCTGAACCTCTTCTCCGGGGCCTCCAGCTTCCCGCTGCTCGCGATCCCGCTGTTCATCCTCGCGGGCGGCCTCATGGAGACGTCGGGCATCTCCCAGCGCCTGGTGAACCTGGCGAACAGCATGGTGGGCTTCATCCGCGGCGGGCTCGCGATGGTCACGGTCGTTGCCAC
>CAYYZZ010000270.1:0-3901 GCA_964476235.1 uncultured Streptomycetaceae bacterium
TACTGCGGTTTGATGCCGATGGCGTCAGCAAGCTTGCGCGTGCGGGCGATGTACTCCCGCACAAAGGCCTCGAATTTTACCGGGGTGCTCGAGACGGGTTCCGCGCCGAGCGTGAACAGGCGCTCGCGGATCTCGGGCAGCGCGAGGATGCGCGCCATTTCCTTCGATAGGCGCTCCCGGATCGCCAGCGGCGTGCCGGCCGGCGCGAATACGCCGAACCAGTCGTCGCCTTCGTACCCCGGCAACCCGGCCTGCGCGATGCTCGGTATGCCCGGCAGGAAGCGGGCGCCGGCCGGCGACGTCGACACCAGGATCTGTAGCTTGCCGGCCCTGGCGAGGGGAATGGCGTTCGGTCCGGGCGCGAACGCGTAGAGAACACGCCCCGTCATCGCGTCGATGACCGCCTCCGGTGTGCCGCGCTGTGGTGCATGGTCGGCTTTGATACCTGCGAGATGCGCCACGGCGGCCGCATGCAGATGGGCGGTGCTGCCGACGCCAGCCGAAGTGTAGATGATGCCGGCGGGCTGCTTCTTCGCGAACGCGATAAGCTCCTTGAGCGAATAGAAGCCGTGCGATGGCGATACCACCATGAAACTCGGTGACACCGCCATCTGCCCGACGCCGGAGAAATCCCGGGTCGCGTCATACGGCACGCTGCGGTCGATCGCCGCGCGCACGGCGAACGCGCTCGCCACCGCGAGGAAGGTCCGGCCGTCCGGCTTCTGCGTCGTCACCCACTGCGAACCGACCACGCCGCCGGCGCCGACCCGGTTGTCGACCAGCACCGTGACTTTCCAGGTTTCAGCCAGGTGTTTCGCAACGAGGCGCGTGATGACGTCCGTGCCGCCGCCCGCCGTGAAGGGGACGACGATGCGGATCTGCTGTGGCGGGAAATCGGCGGCCGCGTCGCGCGACTGCGCCAGCACCGGCGCGGGCGCCACCAGCGCGGCGACGGCCAGCGCGCACAGTGCGGTCAGGACGTGGCTGCGGAAACGAACAGGCGACAACGGGTTCGGGCTCATGGTCTTCCTTTCCAGTAAACGGTTGCGTGGCTGAGTGAGAAGGCGGTCGGCGGATTCCTTTAAGGAATGTACACCCACAGATCCAGCATCACGACGGTGCCCGGCACGCCGAGCGCCGGCACTTCGATCGCCGAGAACGGCAAGTGCATTCCGGGCAGGTGCCGCTGCCAGATCTGCCAGGCGCCGTTGAAGTCGGCAAGGCTCGTATGGAACTGCTGTGCGCGCACCACGTTGGCGAGTGTAGTGCCGGCCTTGCGGCAGATGCGCTGCGCCTGGGCGAGAATGATGTCCATCTGCAGCTGCACCGTGCTGCCGAAGTACGGCTGGCGCGGATCGGTGCGCGCCGAAGGGGCGAGCGCTCCGCTCGCGTCCACCGCCATCAATCCGGACAGGAACAGCAGGTCGCCGGCGCGGATTGCCTGCACGTGGCCGGCGTACGCCGTGGGCACGCCGGCATCGATTACCTGTTTCCGGGTGCGGCCGCCGCGGCGCAGGCTGATAGTGTTGATCTCGATGCGGCCGGCTTCGCAGATGAAGCCGGGCGTGGCGGTGGTGATGATCGTGGTGGCGGGCGGCGCCTTCGGGAAGTGCTGCGCCCACACCTCGTTGAAGGCGGGGATGTCGTTGACGTCGCGCAGGTATATCTGCGCCTTCACCACGTCGGCGAGCGTGTTTCCGACGATGGCCAGCGCCGGCTTCAACTTGCGCTCGATCACGAACCCGGTCTCGAGCTTGATCGGCGTGCCTTTCCACAGGTGACCGGCCGGCATGCGCGCCGCGGGGTCGATCGGGCCTTCCCCGGTCTTGAGCGCCTCCGCCGTCTGGCCGGCCACGAACACATAGTCGCCGCAGGTGAGCACCGGGCTGTAGCCGGAGCTCGCGTGCACCGGCAGGTTCTTCGGGCGGTGCTGCACGACTTCGAAGCCCTTGGCCGGCACGGCGGCCATCAACTGCACTTCCATGTCCTGCCCGGCGAGCAGGAACCCCTGGTGCAGATTCGAGGTGCTGGGCGGGATGCGCCCGGCGAAGAAGTCGCGCCGCACTTCGTGATAGGCATCGACGACGTGCCCGCCCGTGTAGTACTGGTCGATGCGCACGACGTGCTTGCGGTCGGTGCCGCCGGCCTTCAGCACCTTGGCGAAGTTGGCGAAGACGCGCTGCGCCTCCTTCTTGTGCTTCGGCAGGCCGTGGCGCGGCGCGGACTCGTCGATCACCTCGGGCGCCATGCCGCTCACGAAGTCGGCCGTGCCCTTGTGCCCGGTGGCGAACACCCAGCGCCCGGCGCGCACGCCCGGCGCGTAACGGACGTTGCTGGGCTCGAAGGTGACCGGAAGCAGCGGGGTCACGGCGGATTCGGGGGGCGCGGGATTCTTTCCGGCGAGCATTGAATCGGTATCTGGCGGGCGTGAATAGCGGAGATAGTATCGGAAATCGGGCCAGGCCCGGAAATGGCGGCGGCATGGGCGCAAACGGGGAAATATCCCTACCGCCCGATACGCCTGATGGAGCGGGACTGATAAGGCGATAGAAAACACCGCCACAAGCCGCAAGACAGGAGGAACAAGAGGTTGTTGATCATATCTTGGACCAAGAGCCCCTAACATAATGAAACGCGCGCTGCGCTGTCACGATTTTGGCTCAGGGCGCGAAGCGAGCCGCAGCCCATATAGGCAATATTGGCAAGGTGAGCGACAAAGCCATGGGCCAAAACTCGTGCCAGCCCCTGGGTTACCATTGGACATTCAAATTCCTGCGCCGGGGTTGCGGCCAAAATCGGCGACGCGCCGGAGCGTGGAGCAGGGGCCCCGGTTTCCGGGGATGCGACCGCGTAGGCGCGTGTGAGTCCCGCGCATTACGGCGCTCTAATGTCTCGCTCCGGGGTCGCATCCAAGCACACAACGCTTGGAACCTGCTCCGCCCTGCGCGGGACACTTTGTCGGCCGGCTTGGCCATAGTCGCGATATGCCCTGCGCCGTCCTTCGCGTCATCACCCATTTTGGCTCGCAACGCACGCGTGTTTCATTATGTTAGGGGCTCTAGGCCTTGCTCCTTGAGCCTTGTAACGTGATACTGAGTTCCCCGTCACTCATCACCCATCACGCTTTCGGATTCAGCATGATCGAAGTCAACGAGCGGATCGAAGTGCCGTCGCCGCCGCGGGTTGTCTGGGAACTATTATCGGACCCGCGCGCCGTCGTGGATTGCGTGCCGGGCGCGGCGCTGGGCGATCAGCAGGAGGACGGGTCGTACGACGCGACGCTGGTGGTCAAATTCGGGCCCGCCAAGGTGACGTTTCGCGCGAAAGTCGCGCTCGAGCTGGATGTCGCAGCGAGGGTCGGGCACGTGTCTTCGAGAGGCAAGGACAACCAGGGCGGGACGCGGGTGAAGACCACGATGACTTTCAAGGTCGTGGAAGGCGAAACGCCGGGCTCGTCGGTGATCCCCATCGACGCACAGGTGGAGATTACCGGCCGGCTCGCCTCGCTGGTGGAAAGCGGCGCGTCGTTGGTGGTCAAGCGCATGACGGGGGAGTTTACGGATCGCCTCTCCGCCCGCCTCGCCGGCACCAGCGCCGAGACAGCAGCTGAAACACGCCGCCAAGATTCTTTTTAGTACCCCCTTGAGGGGTACGCCAAGGCGCCAAGAGAATCAAATCAATATCGAACCGCCAAGCCCGCCAAGCCCGCCAAGAGCGCCAAGAAATACAAGATAGATTTTCGAATCAAGACTCGCACCCATCACCTATCACCTATCACCTATCACGGATTCCAGGAGGGGCAACATGAAGGTGTACCAAAGGCTCGCCAGCAATTTCATCGGGGAGGGCGTGACGAACATGTTCGGCATCATGGGCGACGGCAACATGTACTGGATGCACG
>CAYYZZ010000271.1:0-3885 GCA_964476235.1 uncultured Streptomycetaceae bacterium
TATGAACGATCCGGAACCGATATCCCCCCGTGCCCGCCTGCAGGCGCTGCAGGCGATTCCCGAGCGGCAGCGCACCGACGCCGAGTGGGACGAGCTCAACGAGCTCGAGATCATGCTGGCTTCCACCAATCGACAGGGAGCCCCGGAGCCGCAGGGCGCTCGGGGGAATCCCCCTGCGCAAGGCGGCCATCCCCGACAGGGCGGTCAACAATCCCGACCCGGCGGTCAACAACCCCGGCCCGGCGGTGGGCAACAACACCACGGCAAGCGGCCGGGGAAGCGATTCCACCAGAGGCCGCCCAAGCGCAACGAGCCGTGACCGCCCGGCCCGGTCTCTATTGAGTGACGAGATACGGGTGACTGATAAGTTGGCAGTTGGCAGCCGCCCCATAGGAAGTTGGCAGCCGTCAGTTTGCAGTTTGCAGCAGCGGGTTCGAAGTTACTGTCAACTGCCCACTGTCAACTGCCAACTATTCCACGCAAACTGCCCACTATAAACTGCAAACTTTTCTTCCCTCATCCCTCGGTCGCCCCCACATCCCCGGGTGGTATCTTCTCCGGTGATGCAGGTTGACATCCCCGATCCGGCCTATACCAGTTCCGAGCGGGCGCGCGCCAGCTTCCGGCTGTCGGTGAAGATCGCGCTGTGCTTCGTCGCCCTGATCTGGGTCATTCAGTTGTTGAACTGGGGGCTGGACCTGGAGCTGGGGCGCTTCGGCGTGCGGCCGCGCGAACTCGACGGGCTGCCCGGCATTCTGTTCGCGCCCTTGCTGCACGGTGGTTTCGCCCACCTGATCGCCAACTCGCTGCCGTTGCTGGTGTTGGGAGCGGGGATGCTGTACCTCTATCCGAGCTCGGCCCTCAAAGTGATACCGGCGGTCTACCTGGGACCCGGCCTCGCGGTGTGGCTGTTCGCCCAAGCCTCATCCGTCCACGTCGGCGCCAGCGGACTGGTTTATGGCCTGTTCAGCTACATCTTTGTTTCCGGCCTGATCCGGCGCGACCGGCGCGCGATCGCCGCGTCCCTGCTGGTCTGCTTTCTCTACGGCACGCTGGTGTGGGGGGTATTACCGATCAAGCCCGGCGTTTCCTGGGAAACCCATCTCGCCGCTGCGCTGATCGGCCTCGCGCTGGCGATAGCATTGCGTCACCTCGATATTCCGCCGCGCAAGCGCTATTCCTGGGAAGACGAAACGGACAAATCGGGAGAAGCTTAAGGGCCGGCCCCATTTGATAATACACTGTCAGTACCTCGACCCGGATTGGACCCATAGAATATGGTCAAGAAAACCAGTCAGCAGGGCACCGCGGACAAGCTCATCGCGGCGTTGAAGCAGGACGGATTCATCCTTTATGGCCAGATCATCAAGCCGATCAGCGCGGGCGCGGACCGCTCCGGCTACCAGGAAATACTGATCCGGTACCGGGAGGAGGAGGAAAAGCTGCTGCCTCCCGGGGGTTTCTTCCCCATTCTGGAAAGTTACAAGCTGATGGCCACGCTCGATCGCTGGGTCGTGAACCGGGTGATCAAGTGGCTGCTTGCGAAACACAAGGCCGGGAAAAAACCGGACGCTCCGCGGTGCAGCATCAATCTGTCGGGCGAATCGATAGCGGGTGCCGGATTCCCGAAATTCGTGAAGGAACAACTGAAGAGGGGCCGGGTGCCGCCCGACAGGATATCGTTCGAGGTTCAGGAAGACGACGCCGACGCCCACGCCGTGGCGCTCGGGAAAATAATCGACGAGCTGGGGCCGTCGGGCTGCAGCTTTGCCATCACCGGCTATACCGGCGAATTCGTTTCGGCGGATATGCTCCAGGCCCTCGGGGTCAATTTCGTGAAGATCGACAGCCGCATCATCCGGAACCTTCACCAGCACGACGGCAGTTATGTCACGGCGGATGCCATCCATCGCACGTGCCAGGCGCTGGGAATACGCACCATCGCCGAATTCGTGGAGCGCCCGGAGACGGTCCGCAAACTCAAGGAGCTAGGCGTGGACTACGCGCAGGGCTACGGCATTGCCAAACCGGTGCCCCTGGAGTAGCCCGATTTGTTTTCAGTGGCGGGCAAAAGGCAAGACCTGACCCCGTTACGCGGAAATAGCGAAAACGTGTCCCCTGAGGTTCTGGAAGATGACAAAGGAGAACAACACAAGGTACCTCGTGGTTCTTCTGGCGATCGCGGGACCGTTTTACCTGAACGACTTCGCCAGCATCACCATCAAGGACTGGCGCTGGTGGCTTGCGATCGACTACGTCTCGGTCAAGCTCTTTCCGCTGGTGGTGATCGCCTGGCTGATCGGGAGCAGGAAAATGGAGCTCGCCGAATTCGGCCTCACCGCTCAGGGTGCATTGCCGTTTCTGGCGACTTGTTTCGGCGCTGCATTGGCAGGCACGCTCATCGATCAAAACGCCAATCAGCTCCTGGGGACTCTGCCCGGCTACGCCCCGCTGGGCGGGATGCCCGAGATCCGGAGCAGCGCCTGGAACCGGATTGACCTCAGCCTCGGCCTGCTCCTGGTCGGGGTGTTGGAAGAACTCGTTTTTCGCGCGTACGCGTACACGGTTATTCGCCGCTATACCACCAACCCGGCGGCAATCGTGGCGATCTCCGCGATCGCCTTCGGCCTCATCCACTGGAGCCTGGGACTGCACGCGGTGCTGATCACCGCGGCCATCGGCGCGGTGTTCATGGTTGTGTACCTGCGGACCCGTTCCGCGCCGGCGCTGATACTGGCCCATTTTGCCGTCAACTTCATCGACTTTGCGGGCGTCATCCCCAGGTCCCTCTTCAGGTTTCTCTGAGAGGCCGGACGACCTGAAGGATGAGGGAAGATAAGTTTGCAGTTTGCAGTGGGCAGTTTGCAGTTGCTGCCAACTGACGGCTGTCAACTGCCTACTTATTCCATCACTCATCACGCTCTCAGCTTGTACCAGGGATGCGGTTGCCCCGGCACCTTGACCCGCAGGGTGTAAACGGAAGTATGGGCGCAGCAAAACAGCGTCCGCAGGTCCAGACCGCCGAACGCGAAGTTCACCGCCTGCTCGGGAAATTTGATGATCCCGATGTGTTTCCCGCCGGGGGCGAATACCCAGATTCCGCCCGGCCCGGTGCAGAAGACGCGGCCCTGGCTGTCGACTTTCAGTCCGTCGGGTATGCCGGGCAGCGTGCCCTCGTTCATGTCGGCGAAAATGCGCCGCTGCGCCATGTTGCCGGCCGCGTCGAGCTCGATTGCGTGGATGTATTTCGAGGAGCGGGTGTTCGCGACGTAGAGCGTGCGTTCGTCCGGCGAGAACGCGAGGCCGTTGGGATACTCGCAGTGCGCCAGCACGCTGAGGGCGCCGTCGGGCGCCACGCGGTAGACGCACGCGCCGTCCCAGAGATTGCCGATGCCGGCGGGACCCGGTATTTCGCGCTCGGTGTAGGGCATGCGCTTGTCCGGGTCGGTGAAGTAGAGGCTGCCGTCCGAGCGGCACACCACGTCGTTGGGGCGATTGAAGCGCCCGCCCTGGTAGCGGTCCACCACCGTCTCGACCTTGCCGTCGGGGCCCATGCGCGTGACGCGCCGGCCGTCGCCTTCGCACAGGACCAAGCGCCCCTGCAGGTCGAAGGTCGTGCCGTTTCCCCCGGCGGTTTCCCTGACGACTTCCGGCACCCGCCCGGGCGTCAATCGGTACAGCCTGTTCTGGCGGATGTCCACGAAGTACCAGTAACCCTCCGGGTGCCAGAGCGGGCCTTCGGTAAAGACGAAGCCGGTTGCGAGGCGCTCGGCTTCAGTTGTCTCCAGGATATCGGGCAAGTCGTTCACAGCGGGCATGCTTTGTTCCTTTAGTGACGAGATACGGGTAACTGATAAGTTGGCAGTTGGCAGCCGTCCCATAGAG
>CAYYZZ010000272.1:0-3882 GCA_964476235.1 uncultured Streptomycetaceae bacterium
TGAGCGGCGTGCAGGACCTGATTTCCGTCTACCGCGACCTGGCTTCCCGCTGCGATTACGCGCTGCACCTGGGGCTGACCGAGGCCGGCATGGGCTCGAAAGGCATCGTCGCGTCCACCGCGGCGATGGCCGTGCTGCTGCAGGAGGGCATAGGCGACACCATCCGCGTATCGCTCACGCCCAAGCCGGGCGGTGACCGGACCCGCGAGGTCGTGGTGGCGCAGGAGATCCTGCAGACGATGGGATTGCGCTCGTTTGCCCCGATGGTGATCGCCTGCCCGGGATGCGGACGCACCACCAGCACTTACTTCCAGGAGCTGGCCGACCGCATCCAGAGCTGGCTGCGGGCGCAGATGCCGCAATGGCGGGGACGCTACCCCGGCGTGGAGAACATGCACGTCGCGGTCATGGGCTGCGTGGTGAACGGGCCGGGAGAGAGCAAGCACGCCAACGTCGGGATCAGCCTGCCGGGGTCGGGGGAGAACCCGGTAGCGCCGGTGTACGTCGACGGCGCCAAGACCGTGACGCTCAAGGGCGAGAGCATCGCCGCGGAATTCCAGAAGATCGTCGAGCAATACGTGGTCGACACCTATTCGAAAGGCGCGGCTGCGGGCGAGACGAAGCCGGCGAAGGACGCTGCGCACGCCTGACAAGTCTGCAGTATGCAGTGGACAGTTTGCAGTCAACTGCCAACTGCAAGCTGCCAACTGACAACTTTGCGACGAATCACTTGATGAGCTCCAAGCAGATACCGGCGATCCGCGGGATGAACGATGTCCTGCCGGACCAGGCTCGGCTCTGGGAATATTTCGAAGACACAGCGCGCGAGGTGTTCCGGCAATACGGCTACCGCAATATCCGCACGCCGATCGTCGAGTTCACCGAGCTGTTCGTGAGGGGGGTGGGCGAGGCGACCGACATCGTCGAAAAGGAGATGTATTCCTTCGTCGACTCGATGAACGGCGACAAGCTGTCGCTGCGCCCCGAGGGCACCGCGCCGACGGTGCGCGCCGCGCTCGAGCACAATCTGCTGTACAACGGGCCGCAGCGCCTGTGGTACGGCGGCCCGCTGTTTCGCCACGAGCGACCGCAAAAGGGCCGCTATCGCCAGTACCACACGTTCGGCGCGGAGGCGCTGGGCTTCCCGGGGCCGGACATCGACATCGAGTTGCTGACCATGGCGCACCGGCTGTGGCAGACGCTCGATATCGAGGGCGTGCAATTGCAGATCAACTCCATCGGCAACGCGGCCGAGCGGCGCGCGTTCCGGAGCAAGTTGATCGCCTACTTCGAGCGCCACCTCGACACCTTGGACGCGGATGCCAAGCGCAGGCTGCACGCCAACCCGCTGCGCCTGCTCGACAGCAAGAATCCGGACATGCAGCCGGTCGTCAACGCGGCGCCCCGGCTCATGGAAGCCCTCGGCGATGATTCCCGCGCGAATTTCGAGGCAGTGCAGGCCGGGCTGCGCGAGGCCGGCATTGCGTTTACGGTCAACCCGCGACTGGTGCGGGGGCTCGATTACTACAATTTCACCGTGTTCGAATGGGTCCACGACCGGCTCGGCGCGCAGAATGCGATCTGCTCGGGCGGGCGTTATGATGGATTGTTCGAGCAGCTCGGGGGCAAGCCGACGCCCGGGTGCGGCTTTGGTGTCGGCGTCGAGCGCACGCTGTTGTTGCTGGAAGGCGCCGCGGTTCCAGGCGCCGCGACCGATGTCTATCTGGTGCGCCACGGCGACAAGGCCGAACGCCAGGGCGGGCGCGTGGCGGAGAGCTTGCGCAATGCGGGACTTTCGGTGCTGTTGCATTGCGGCGGCGGCAGCTTCAAGTCGCAGATGAAGAAAGCGGATGCATGCGGCGCGCGTTTCGCGGTCATCATCGGGGATGATGAGGCGGCGGCGGGCGTGGTCAGCGTGAAGCCGCTGCGCGAGGACGCGCAACAGGTTAGAGCGTCGATCGCTGAGGCGGTCGATCTGATTAAAAAAAGCATGAATCGTGATTCGTGAATCGTGATTCGCGCAAGAAGCCACTCTATAACACGGTTTTGGGTCGACTCACGATTCACCACTCACGACTCACGCAGTTAGGAAAATAATGGCATTCGATCTCGAAGAACAGGAACAGTTAGCAGCGCTCAAGTCGTGGTGGAAGGAATACGGCAACGTGGTGATGATGGGCGTCGCCGCCTGCGCGCTCTCCCTGGCGGGATTCCAGGGCTGGCGTTTCTACCAGCACAGCCAGGCGACGGGCGCGGTGGCGCTCTACGAGCAACTGGATGAGGCCGAGCGTGCCCGCGACCACAAGAAGGTGCGCGATATTGCAGGCCAGATCACCGGCAAGTACGGGGCAACGATGTACGGCGCATTCGCGGCGCTGAACAGCGCGCGAGCCAGCTTCGAGTCAGGCGACCTCGCCGCCGCGAAATCCCAGCTGCAATGGGTGATGGACAACACGAAGGAAGACGAGATCCGGGACGTCGCGCGCCTGCGGCTGGCCGGCGTGCTGCTCGACGAGAAAAACTATGCCGAGGCGCTGAAACTGGTCGATGCGAAGCCCGTGGAATCCATGACGGGGCTTTATGCTGATCTCAAGGGGGATATCCTGCTCATGCAGGGCAGGAAAGCGGAGGCGCGCGGCGCCTATCAGCTCGCACTGGACAAGAGCGAGGCGGGGAGCGCCTACCGTTCCGCCATACAGTTGAAGCTCGACTCGCTGGGCGAGGCGAAGTGATGAAGCGCCCGCTCATGCTCAAGCTCGGGCTCGGGATGGCGGTGATCGCCCTGCTGCTCTCCGCCTGCCAGACGGTCTCCGACGGCTACAACCGCGTATTCGGCAGCCGGCCAACTCAGAAGCCCGCGGAACTCATCTCGTTCCAGCCCAAGGCCAGTCTGAGAATACTGTGGCAGGGCAGCGTCGGGTCGGCGGAGAAGAACGTTTTTTTTCCGGCGAAATCCGGCAATGTCGTCTACGCGGTCGGCGTGGCGGGCGCCGTCACCGGTTTCGATGCCGCCAGCGGCACGGCTGTGGCTCGCATCGAAGCCGGCCAGCGAATCACCGGCGGGGTTGGTGTCGGGGGCGGAATGGTTTTGCTCGGCACACCCAAGGGCGAGGTGCTCGCATTCGAGCGCGATGGCAGGCCTCTGTGGAAGTCGCAGCTCTCGGGGGAAGTGCTGGCGCCGCCGGAATCGCAGGAAGGCATCGTGGTCGCCCGCACGGGCGATGGCCGCATTCATGGGCTGGACGTGGCCAGCGGCAAGCAGAAATGGGTGTATCAGCGCACGACGCCGGCGCTCTCGGTGCGCACGCATGCCGGACTGGTGATCGAGCGCGGCGCGGTATTCGTCGGATTCCCCGGTGGGCGTCTCGTCGGCATTTCGCTCGCCAATGGCAACGTCGGCTGGGAAGCCGTGGTCGCGCTGCCGCGCGGCGCAACCGAGCTCGAGCGCGTTGCTGACATCACCAGCCTGCCGGTGGTCGACGGGCAGCGGGTTTGCGCGACGGCCTTCCAGGGGCGGGTGGCGTGCTTCGACAGCTCCCGCGGCAGCCTGATTTGGACGCGGGACGTTTCCAGCATCGCCGGGCTGGGGGTGGACGAACGCAATTTATACGTGACCGATGACAAGAACGCGGTGCTGGGGCTCGATAAGTCCGGCGGGGCCAGCCTCTGGCGGCAGGACAAGCTCGCGGGGCGCAATGTCAGCGCGCCGCTGGCGATCGGCCGTTACGTTGCCGTCGGCGATGTCGAGGGCTACGTGCATCTCCTGTCGCGCGAAGATGGTTCCTTCGCGGCGCGCATCGCGACCGACGGCAGCACGATCAGCGCACCGCCGATGGCGCTGGACGCGTCGAGTTTCCTGGTACAGACCCGCAACGGCGGAGT
>CAYYZZ010000273.1:0-3882 GCA_964476235.1 uncultured Streptomycetaceae bacterium
GCGTGAGCAGGCACTGCGCCCGCTGCGTCTTGGGAAACGCGATCACGTCGCGGATCGAATCCGCGCCCGCCATCAGCGTCACGATACGGTCGAGCCCGAACGCGATGCCGCCGTGCGGAGGCGCGCCGTATTGCAACGCGTCGAGCAGGAAGCCGAACTTGGCCTGCGCCTCGTCCGCCCCGATGTTGAGCGCGCGGAAGACTTTCTGTTGGACGTCAGCCCGGTGGATCCGGATCGAGCCGCCGCCGATCTCCCAGCCGTTCAGCACCATGTCGTGCGCCTTGGCGCGCGCGGAGCCCGGATCCGATTCGAGCCGGTCTTCGTGCCCGTCGGCGGGCGAGGTAAACGGGTGATGCATCGCGTTCCAGCGCTTTTCCTCCTCGTCCCATTCGAACATCGGGAAGTCGAGCACCCACAGCGGTCGCCAGCCCGGCTGCGCGAAGCCGCGCTCGTGCCCGATCCTGGCGCGCAGCGCGCCGAGCGCTTCGTTCACGACCTTGGCCTTGTCCGCGCCGAAAAAGATGAGGTCGCCGTTCTTCGCGCCCGAGCGATCGATAGCGGCCTTGAGCGCCGGCTCGGACAGGTTCTTGACGATGGGCGATTGCAGCCCGGCCTCGTTCAACTGGCTCGCGTCGTTGACCTTGATGTAGGCGAGACCCTTGGCGCCGTAGATTTTCACGAACTCGGTGTAGGCGTCGATCTCGCCGCGGGTCAGCGCGGCCCCGCCCGGCACCCGCAGCGCCGCAACGCGCCCGCCCGGCGTGTTGGCGGGCCCGGAGAATACCTTGAAGGCAACGCCCTTCATCACATCGGTCAGCTCGGTCAGCTCGAGCGGCACACGCAGATCGGGCTTGTCAGAGCCATAGCGGCGCATCGCCTCGTCGTACGAGAGCCGCGGGAAGGGATGGGGCAGCGCCACGCCGAGCACGTCCTTGAAGACGTCGCGGACCAGCTCTTCCGTGATGCGCGTGATCTCGTCCTGGCCGAGAAACGAGGTTTCGATATCGATCTGAGTGAATTCGGGCTGGCGGTCGGCGCGCAGGTCCTCGTCGCGGAAGCATTTGACGATCTGGTAGTAGCGGTCGTAGCCCGCCACCATCAGCATCTGCTTGAACAGCTGCGGCGATTGCGGCAGCGCGTAGAACTCGCCCGGGTGCACGCGCGAGGGCACCAGGTAGTCGCGCGCGCCCTCCGGCGTCGAGCGCGTCAGCATCGGCGTCTCGATGTCGATGAAGCCCAGGCGATCGAGGAAGTTGCGCACCGCCATCGCCGTGCGGTAGCGCAGCCACAGGTTCTTCTGCATGGTCGGGCGGCGCAGGTCGAGCACGCGGTTTTCAAGGCGCACCGTTTCCGACAGGTTGTCGTCGTCCAGCTGGAACACCGGCGGCAGCGAGGGATTGAGTATCTCGATCGACCGCGCCAGCACCTCGATTTCGCCGCTCGCGAGATCGGGGTTGACCGTTCCCGCGGGCCGCTCGCGCACCATCCCCTCCACGCGGACCACGTATTCGCCGCGCAGCCGGTCCGCTGTCTTGAAGGTCTCCGGCGCGTCCGGATCGCACACCACCTGGACCAGGCCTTCGCGGTCCCGCAGGTCGATGAAGATCACGCCGCCGTGATCGCGGCGCCGGTGCACCCAGCCGCACAGCGTCACTGCCTGTCCGAGATGTTTGCGGCTTACCCGGCCGCAGTATTCGCTACGCATGGATCAGATGATCAGGATTGAGCCTGTGACCGGGGGGGTTGGGCGTCCTGCTGCGGCAGCACCGGCCGGTCGGCGTGCCGGTCGTTGCCATTACTGGTGACGACGCCCATGGAAACAATGTACTTGAGCGCCGTCTCGACGGACAGATTGGTTTCGATCACGTCCTCGCGCCGGACATAGAAATAGAAGCCGTTGACCGGGCTGGGCGTGGTCGGAATGAATACCGCGACGTAATCCCCGTCCAGCCGGCCCACCACTTCGGCCGGCACGTTGGTCTGGAACGCGAGCGACCAGGCTTGCGGATGCGGGTAGCGCACCAGCAGCACCTTGCGGAAAGCGTGGCCGGAGCCGGAAAACAACGTATCGCTGACCTGCTTCACCCCGTTGTAGATCGAATTCACGATGGGAATGCGCGCCAGCAGGCCTTCCCAGAAACTCACCAGCCGCTGACCGATGATGTTGGCGGCAAGGACGCCCGTGGAAAACACGATCAGCAGCGTCAGTATCACGCCCAGGCCCGGCACGTGCATGCCCAGCCAGCCCTCGGTGCGCCACTCGTGCGGCACCAGCAGCAGCGTCTGGTCCATGATGCTCACCAGCAGGTTCAACACCCAGAGCGTGATGACCAGCGGCACCCAGATGAGGAGCCCGGTGATGAGATAACGTCTGATGAGATGCTTCCTGGACATGTCAGTACGGTAGATACGCGTGCGCCCGAAACTGCTGATCGCGTTCGCGCCGCCGCAAGTGCCGCGACAGGCGCGGGCCTTTAGTTGTTGGCCGGGGTGGCGCCGGTGCTGCTGGAGGCGTCAGTCTTGGGCGTTTCCTTGGTGGAGGTGGAGCCTTCCGCAGGCTTCGCGCCTTCCGCAGGCTTCGCGCCTTCCGCAGGCTTCACGCCTTCGGCGGGCTTGTCCGGCTTGGCCGCGGATTTGGCATTGCTGTTTTTGAAGTCGGTCGCGTACCAACCGGTGCCCTTCAGCTGAAACCCGGCGGCGCTCACCATCTTGCTGAGCGCGGGTTTGCCGCATTCCGGGCAATCGGTCAGCGGCGCATCGCTCATGCGCTGCAAGAATTCCTTCTGAAAGCCGCATTTCCGGCAGCGATATTCGTAGATCGGCATGATCGCACTCAATCCTGAAAAAGCATTATACCTTAACAGGTTAGCTAAGCATACCGGAAAGAGAGAACCACGGGCACCGCCAGTCAAGCGCGCGGGCTTGCCATGCAACATCGGGTGCGAAACGTTATGATTCCCGCCGGTCGATCACTCGAAACCAACCCATGGCCGTGAAATCCCAGACGTTCAAGCAGCTCATTGCCCGCGCCGGGCGGCTGCCGCCGCTGCCCACCGCCGTGGTCCACCCAGTCGACCCGGAATCGCTGCGCGGCGCGGTCATGGCGTGGCGCCGCAACCTGATCACGCCGGTGCTGGTCGGCCCGGAAGCCAGGATACGCCGCGCCGCCACCGAAGCCGGCGCGAGCCTCAAGGGCTGCAGGATCATCGCGACCGAGCACAGCCATGCCGCCGCGGCAGCGGCCGTTGCGCTCGCGCGGCAGGGCCGGGTCGAATGCCTGATGAAGGGCAGCCTGCACACCGACGAGCTCATGGAGGCGGTGCTGGCTTCGGGCAGCGGCGGACTGCGGACCGGGCGCCGGGCGAGCCACGTGTTCGTGCTCGAGGTGCCGGCCTATCCAAAGTTACTGCTCATCACCGACGCTGCGATCAACATCGCGCCCGATCTCGAGACGAAGCGCGACATCGTGCAGAACGCGATCGACTTTGCGCGCGCGCTGGGCATCACGCGTCCGCGCGTGGCGATTCTTTCGGCGGTGGAAACCGTGACGGCGAAAATTCCCTCCACCCTCGATGCCGCCGCACTGTGCAAGATGGCGGACCGCGGGCAGATCACGGGCGGAGTGCTCGACGGCCCGCTCGCGTTCGACAATGCGATCTCGGAAGCCGCGCGCCGCGCCAAGCACATCGCATCGCCCGTCGCGGGCCGTCCGGATATCCTGGTGGTGCCGGATCTCGAATCGGGCAACATGCTGGTGAAGCAGCTGCAGTATTTCGGCGGCGCCAAGGGCGCCGGCATCGTGCTCGGCACGCGGGTGCCGATCGTGCTGACGAGCCGCGCGGATACGGCCGAATCCCGGCTCGCCTCCTGCGCCATCGCCGT
>CAYYZZ010000274.1:0-3880 GCA_964476235.1 uncultured Streptomycetaceae bacterium
CGGCAGGCCCTGACGCAATGGAGCCGGCTCGGGATCCGGCGAGTGGACGGAGAGGCGCTCACGGGCAGCGGCCCGGCGGCGCTGCTGTTGCCTGCCGGCGCGAGCGGCCCGGCGTTCATCGTGTTCAGGAACTTCAACGCGATTTTTTCCTACAACGCCGCCGAATCGTACGCACTCGCGATCGCGCACCTGGCCGACCGGCTGCGCGGCGCCGGCCCGTTCCAGACAGCGTGGCCCACGGACGATCCCGGCCTGTCGCGTGCCGAACGGCGCGAGCTCCAGGAGCGGCTCACTGCGCTTGGCCACGATATCGGCGAAGCCGATGGGATCATCGGGCCGCGCACTCGCGCGGCCATCGAGGCGTTTCAGACGTCGGCCGGCTTGCCAGTGGACGGCCGCGCAGGCGGGCGCGTCTTGCGCGCCCTGAAGGCAAAGAGTGACGAGGTACGGGTGATGAAATAAGGGTGACTGATAAGTTGGCAGTTGGCAGCCGTCACATGACAGCCGTCAGTTTACAGTTGGCAGTTGGCAGTTGACAGCGACCCAAACCGCCTACTGCAAACTGCAAACTGTCAACTGCCAACTAATCCATGCAAACTGCCCACTGCAAACTGCAAACTTTTCTTCCCTCATCCTTCGGGTCATCCCTCATCCCTGATAAAGAACGAGGAGTTAGTTGATGTCCACAAGCCAAGACCAGACGACGGCCTATCTGGCCGAGTGGGCGGTGAATTTCCGGCTGGAGGACGCGCCGGCGGCTGTCGTGGACAGGATGAAAGCGCTGGTGCTCGACCTGCTGCGGGTCGTTGCCGTCGGCGCGAAGCTGCAGTGGAGCCAGGCCGCGAGGCAGTACGCCCTCAAGCTCGGCGGCAAAGCCACCAGCACCGTGCTGCTGTACGGCGATCGCATGGACGCCGTCCGCGCCGCCTTCGTCAACGGCTCCTTCGCCCATGCCTGCGACCTCGACGACACGCACGTCGGCTCCATGCACCACGCGGGTGCGTCCGTGCTGCCGGCGGTCCTCGCGATCGGCGAAAGAGAAAATTCCAGCGGCCGCGCGCTGCTGGAAGCCGCCATCTGCGGCTACGAAGCATCGCTGCGAATCGGGCTGGCGGTGCAGCCGTCGATGTTTCACCGCGGCTTCATGGCGACGCCGACCTGCGGCACGCTGGGAGCGGCGCTCGCGGCGGGAAAACTGCTGCGCTTCAATGCCGAGGACATGGCCGGTGCACTCGGCGCCGCCTGCACCTACGCCGGCGGCCTCGCGCAGTTCTACAAATCGGGTTCCGTGATCAAGCGCATCAACGCCGGGAAAGCAGCTGAGTGCGGAGTCATTTCAGCCCTACTCACCCAGGAAGGCATCTCGGGCCCAAGAGACATCCTCGAAGGCAAGGAAGCCGGCTTTTTCAAGGCCTTCTCCGATAAATCCGACCCGTCCAAGGTCACCGGCGATCTGGGGCGCGGCTACCGGCTGATGGAAGTGAGCACCAAGGTGCACGCCGGCGCAGGGCGGCTGCAGGCGACCAACGATGCCGGCCTCGCGCTGGCGAGCGAGCACAAGCTCACGCCCGAGCAGATCGTGGACGCGGAAGTCGGCATCCCGAAAGTGATCCAGGGCATGCTGACCAAGAACGATCCGCATGACGTGCAGAGCGCGCAATTGAGCGTGCCCTTCAGCCTCGCGATGGTGCTATCCCTCGGGCGCACGCGCGGCGCGCAAGCCGGCATGCGCCCCGGGGACTACGACACCGCGCTGGCCGATCCCGCGGTGCGTGCGCTGTCCATGCGGGTCCGCTGCGTGGTGGACCCGGAGATCGAAGCGAAGACCAACACGGAGGAAGTGCCCTCCCGCGTGACGCTGAAGCTCGCCGACGGCCGCCGGCTCGAGGCCAGGGTGGACCATCCGCGCGGCAGCCCGCACCGCCCCATGGCGTGGGACGAGCTGAGCGAGTTGTTCCGGGACACGGTTGCCGATACCCTGCCGGCGCCGTCCATCGCTAAGGTGCTGGACATTGTCGCCGGCCTCGACGGCAAGTCCACCGCGAGAGAGATCACGGCGGCGTTCGTGGCATCACCGCGTTCTTGAGAGCGGTGATGGGTGATGATTCTCCCGCGCAGCGGGGAGTCGAGTCACTAGTCGCCAATCACTAGAACATGTCTCAAAAACACCCCCTCGCCCCGCGGCAACGGGGAGAGGGTTGGGGTGAGGGGAAGAGACCGGTTCAGGTCTTAAGGGAGAGTCGGGTGTCTGTTCGCCCCCTCACCCTAGCCCTCTCCCCCGAAACTGGGGGAGAGGGGATTATTGAGACACGCTCTAGTCACTAAACCAGTTTGGCGCGATACTTTCCAGCAAAGCCCAGTCTCACCCCATTTTCTCCGCGCCACGTTAGGAGAAGCGTATGAAGCCAGCCTTGCTGCAAACACTGCTTGCGCTCGCCGTCGCGAGCGTTTCCGCCGGGGCGGGCGCGCAGGCGACCTCCACGGACCCCGCCTATCCGACCAGGCCGATTCGTATCGTCGTGCCCTTCACGCCGGGCAGCGCGACCGACATCATCGCGCGCATCGTCGGGCCCAGACTGGCGGAACGCTGGGGCCGGCCGGTCGTGATGGACAACCGGCCGAGCGCGGGCGGCATCGTCGCCTGCACCACCGTCGCCGAGGCGACGCCCGACGGCCACACGCTCATGGTGACCGGCTCCAACTTCGCGGGCAGCGCGGCGCTCTATGCCGGGAAGCTCCCCTACGACCCCGTCAGGGACTTCTCCGGCATCACGCAGTTCGCGACTACCCCGCTGGTCCTTGTGGTCTCACCCACACTCGGGGTGAAATCGGTCAGGGATTTGATTGCGCTCGCGCGCGAGAAGAAAGAGCAGCTCAACTTCGGCTCCACCGGGCTTGGAAGCGGCCCCCATTACGGCGCCGAGCTGTTCAAGCTGGCCGCCGGCATCGGCGCGGTGCACGTGCCGTACCGGGGCTCGCCCGAATCGCTCACCGACCTTATGGCCGGCCGCGTGCACTTCGTCCTCTCGCCCATCCTGGCGGTGGCGCCGCTGATCAGGGGCGGACGGGTGCTGGCGCTCGGTGTGACCACCGTGCAGCGCGCGCAGCCGCTGCCGGATGTGCCGACGATCGCGGAGGCGGGACTGCCCGGGTTCGAGTACCAGGGGTGGTACGGGATGCTGGCGCCGGGCAAGACGCCGCGCAAGATCGTCAACCTGCTGAACGCGGAAGTCGGCCGCGTCCTCGATCTGCCCGAGACCAGGGAGCGCATTGCGAACCAGGGCGCGACGGCGAGGCGCAGCACGCCCGAAGCCTTCGACAAGCTCATCCGCGACGAGATCGCGACGCGGACCAAGGTGTGGAAGGCGGCAGGCGTAAAAGCTGAGTGAGCGTGAGTCGTGATTCGACCGGGTTTTCTTCACTCCGTCACTGCATCACTTCGTCACCGGCCCTTCTCCCTTCCCCTTTTGCCTTTTGCCTTAGACTCATCCCCCATCACTCATCACTGCATTTTTAGAGGAGACTCATCATGGCCAAGGGATACTGGATCAACGTTTTTCGCTCCATCAGCGACCCCGCGAAGGTTGACGCGTACCGCAAGCTTGCCGGTCCGGTGATGCAGGCATCCGGCGGGCGCTTCCTGGTGCGCGGCGACCCGACGAAGGTGTACGAGCACGGCGTCATGGGGCGCGTGGTCGTCATCGAGTTCGACAGCGTGCAGCAGGCGATCGCCGTGCACGACAGCCCGGGCTATCAGGCCGCGCTGAAAGCGCTCGGTGATGGGGCGGTGAGGGATTTGCGGATCGTCGAAGGGCTTTAACAAGCCAGTTGGCAGTTGGCAGCCGTCACATAGAGGAAGTTGGCAGCCGTCAGTTTGCAG
>CAYYZZ010000275.1:0-3872 GCA_964476235.1 uncultured Streptomycetaceae bacterium
GGCTTGCCGGTCGAAACGCCGGGGGTCCGACGTTAGGACGTGAAGTAGCGTCAGTACAAGCTGGAAGGCGTTACGGTGAGCCAGCGCCGGCCCGGGGTTCTCTCGACCGCCACCTTGTCTTCTCTCGGGTTCATCGCATAGGTGAGGAAACAGTGGTCGCGAGGGTTGGACAACGCCTCGGGCCGGAGAATGGCGGCATTGATACCTTCGCAGCGCGCGGATTTGACCAGCATGCCGTTCTGCCCTTGGTCCTTGAGATAGCGGCCGAGCTGCTGGGTGTAGCTGTAATTCCTGCGGTCCGTCAGCTGCCGCTCGCGTCGATCCTTGCCTCGGAGGTCAATGAGAATGGCGTCGCATCGCGTATCGAACACACGCCGTTCGCTGCGTATTATGCGATTCTCGGCTGCAAAACTATCCATCATGAAGCGGTGCCAGTGATAGACCGACTCGTAGACCGTGGTTTCGAGTTCGAGCGCACCGTACCAGACGCCGTATGACAGTCCATCGGAGAAGCGGTTCGCGTGCCAGTTGTGCGGCACGAAGGGATAGGTGATTACTGACCCGTAATCGAAAGGGCGCGTGACGAGCGGTTCGGCACTCGGCAGGCGGGTGGACATTTCAGCCGCGATGGCGACCGCCTGGTCGGCCGGATCCCGGGACAGGTCATCGAACAACGCCTGCGCGACGCGGATACCCTTGATGTTGCGAACCAGGTCGCCGTGATAGGCAGCGACCGTCTGTATTAAATCTTCAAACAAGCAGGGCTAGCGCCCGCGCTCGAAATCGAGATAACGGCGCACGGCGAGGATGCCCTCGAAGCCGTGCTCTTTCATGATATCGAGCGGCGCGCGGCCGAAGCGGCTGTTGCGCTGGCCGACCCAGCGATAGGCGAGGTCGCGGTCGTGCGGGAAGAAGATGCGCAGCGCCTTGTGGATGCCGAGCAGGTGCCCCGCACGCGCGAGGAGATCGGCGCTGTCCGCGAGCGGCTCGCCCTTGCGGTAGCGCGCCACCGTCGCGCGCGAATCAGGCGAAAGCCCCAGCAGCAGGGCTTGGTCCGGTGCCGCAAGTTCCCAGTGGTCGAACAATTCGACCATCATGCGCGCAAGCCGCGCCCGCGCATCCCGGCTGCGCAGGTCCACTCGCGGGGCTTTTTCGATGACGGTGCTCATAGGGTGTAGCTTCAATTGATACAAATAATGTATCAGATTATGCAGTTTCCTGCAACACCCCCCATGGAATTCGGGCGTGAGCTTTACACCAGTCACGGTCACGAATCACCGATCACTGTTTTTTAGGCAGGTAGAGATCGGTGATGGAACCTTCCGCGATCTCGGCGGCGAAGAAGACGGTTTCCGACAGCGTCGGGTGGGGGTGGACGGTCAGGCCGAGGTCGGCGGCGTCGGCTCCCATCTCGTAGGCGAGCACGGTTTCCGCGATCAGCTCGCTCGCGTTGACGCCGGTCATCGCCGCGCCGAGCAGCCGGCGGCTCGCCTTGTCGAACAGCAGCTTGGTCATGCCCTCATCGCGGCCCATCGAGATCGCGCGCCCGCTGGCAGCCCACGGGAACACCGCCTTCTCGTAGTCGGCGCCGCGCGCCTGGAGCTGGGCCTCGGTCTCACCCATCCACGCGACCTCGGGATCGGTGTAGGCCACCGACGGTATGGTGCGTGCGTCGAAGAACGCCTTGTGCCCGGCGACCACTTCCGCCGCGATCTTGCCTTCGTGGCTGGCCTTGTGCGCGAGCATCGGCTCGCCACAGATGTCGCCGATGGCGTAGATGTGCGGCACGTTGGTGCGCAGTTGCCTGTCCACCGGGATGTAGCCACGCTCGTTGACGTTGACGCCCGCGGCCTGCGCGTTGATCTCGCGCCCGTTCGGCCGGCGGCCCACGGCCATCAGCACATAATCAAAAACCTCGGGCTTGGGCGCGCTGGCGCCCTCGTAGGTCACCTTGAGCCCGTCCTTCTGCGCCTCGATCTTCGCGACCCTGGTCTTCAACAGGATCTTCTCGTAGCGCTTCTCGATGCGTTTCGCGAGCGGGCGCACGAGGTCCTTGTCCGCCCCCGGGATGATGGAATCCATCAGCTCGACCACGCTGATCTTCGCGCCGAGCGCGTCGTAGACCGTTGCCATCTCCAGCCCGATGATGCCGCCGCCGATGACGAGCAGCCGCTTCGGCACCTCGGGGATCTCGAGCGCGCTGGTCGAGTCGATCATGCGCTTGTCGTCGTACGGGAAGCCGGGTATGCGCGCGATCGACGAGCCCGCGGCGATGATACAGTGATCGAATGAGATCGTTTTCGCGCCCTGCGGCGTCTCGACCTTCAACAGGTGGGGCGACGCGAATTCGCCCTTGCCTTGCACCACCTCGACCTTGCGCTGTTTCGCCAGGCCCGTCAGCCCCTTGGTGAGCTTGCCGACGACGCCCGCCTTCCACGCGCGCAGCTTCTCCAGGCTGACTTTCGGCTTGCCGAACTCGATGCCGGCGTGCGCGACTTCCTGCGCTTCGGTCAGCACCTTGGCGACGTGGAGCAGCGCCTTCGACGGGATGCAGCCGACATTCAGGCACACGCCGCCCAGCGTCGGGAAGCGCTCGACCAGCACCACCTTCTTGCCGAGATCGGCGGCGCGGAACGCGGCGGTATAGCCGCCGGGGCCGGCGCCCAGCACCAGCACTTCGGCATGGAGGTCGCCCCTGAGGCCGGCATAGGGCGTGACCGGCGTGGCGGCAACTCCCCCTTCCGTCCCCCCCGTAACAAGGGGGGGAGTTGGGGGGGTAGGGGTCTTTGCCGCAGGAGTTGCCGCCGGCGCTTTCGTGGCAGGAGCCGGCGCGGCGGCAGCGTCGCCTGCTTCGAGCATGAGTATCAGTGAGCCTTGCGAAACCTTGTCGCCGGTCTTGACCTTGAGCTCCTTCACCACGCCGGCTTGCGGGGCGGGCACTTCCATCGTCGCCTTGTCCGACTCGAGCGTGATGAGCGGGTCCTCCTTCTTCACGCTGTCGCCCGGCTTGACCAGCACCTCGATCACCGGTACGTCCTTGTAACCGCCGATGTCGGGGACCTTGATTTCGATCGCGTTGCTCATGTAAGGGCGTGAATGGTGAGTGGTGAATAGTGAATGGTGGTCGAGAAACCGCACGCGCCGCGCTTTGACGAATCACGACTCACGAATCACGACTCACTGTCGTATCTGGCCGCTGCCGTACACGACCCATTTCAGCGAGGTGAGGCCTTCGAGGCCCACCGGGCCGCGCGCGTGGAGCTTGTCGGTGGAGATGCCGACCTCCGCGCCGAGGCCGTACTCGTAGCCGTCGGCGAAGCGGGTGGAGGCATTCACCATCACCGAGCTCGAATCCACCTCGCGCAGGAAGCGTTTCGCGCGCGCCTTGTCCTCGGTGACGATGGCGTCGGTGTGCTGCGAGCCGTAGGTCGCGATGTGCTCCATCGCCTCGTCCATGTTCTTCACCACGCGCACCGAGAGGATGGCGTCGAGGTACTCGGTGTACCAGTCTTCCTCGGTCGCGGGCTTCATTTGCGGCACGATCCTGCGTGCTTCCTCGTCGCCGCGCAGCTCGATGCCTTTTTCCAGGTAAATCTTGCAGAGCGGCGGCAGGACCTCGGACGCGATGCCGCGCGCGACCAGCAGCGTCTCCATCGTGTTGCAGGTGCCGAGCCGCTGCGTCTTGGCGTTGTCGGCGATGCGGATCGCCTTTTTCAGGTCCGCCTTGTCGTCGATGTAAGTGTGGCATACGCCGTGGAGGTGCTTGATCATCGGGATGCGCGATTCACGCATCAACCGTGCAATCAGGCTTTTTCCCCCGCGCGGCACGACCACGTCCACGAAGTCCTGCATCGTGATCAGCTCGCCCACGG
>CAYYZZ010000276.1:0-3833 GCA_964476235.1 uncultured Streptomycetaceae bacterium
GGCAGAACGCCTCCACGCTCGGCGTGTGGCGCAGATCGAGCCCGAAGATCTCGAGACGATGTCTCCACTCGCCGAAATCCGGTTCCTGCGCATAACGCTTCGCCGAGTCGCGGGGAAAGCGGGTGGTGACGATGAGCTGCGCTCCCGCGCGCAACAGCTTGAGGCCCGCTTGATACCCTATCTTCACGCGTCCGCCGGTCAGGAGCGCCACCCTGCCCTTCAGGTCGGCCAGCTCGGTACGCTTCCTGAAGTTCAACTCCGCGCACGGCGGGCACAGCTGGTCGTAGAAATGGTGGATGACCGAGTACTTCTGCTTGCAGACGTAACAATGCTGCGGCTCGAGCGATTCCCGGCGCTCCGGCTCGTCCCTTTCGACGTCGCGCGGCTCGAATCCTTCAGGCGGGAAGACATTCGGCGTGGTGAACACCGGCCGGCGCCGCAGCGTCCGTATCCCTGTTCCGTGGAGTACTGCATCGTCGCGTAGGGTTTCCGCTGCCTTCTGCTCGCGTTCGGCGGCTTTCACCCTTCTTCGGCGCGCAATGGGGTCGGGGTTGTAGACCCGTGCCACGGCCTGGTGCAGGCGCTCTCGGTCTTTCGCGGGCAGCCGGTCGAGCAGCAGCCGGTCGGCAGCGATCCATTCGAGCAGTTCCGCCGTGGCGCGCAGGCGTTCCAGAAGTGCGAGGTCGGCGTTATCCGCAAGCGGCGTGATTCCTGTCGTCAGTATCGTCATAAAGCGTAATCCGTTATTTGCCCGGGCATGATTTTGGCAGAAAAAGTGACGCACCAAGGCCGAATAACGCCATCCCCTGGGAGAAAAGTCTCGACGCTGTCGAGGCATGGCGTGGTCCGACCCGCGGCTTAGGTACCCTCTCCATAATCGAACCGCCAAGACGCCAAGAGAAACAAAGAAATGTCCACCAAGTTACCGCCTCAGAGCAAGCCCCGGGATCCAGCGCCCGACGCGCGCGGCATAGTCCAGATAAGGCTGGCCGAAACGCTCGCTCAGGCGCCTTTCATCGCGCCGCACGCGGAACTGGAACCACACCACGGTAGCTGCCGTGATAACCGCTGCAAGCACGGATCTCAGGCTGAGCATCAAGCCGAGCAGGAAGATGATGTGCCCGAGGTACATGGGATTGCGGCAATAGGCGAATGGCCCGGTGGTCACCAGGCGCTCGGGCGGCGTATCCATGCCCGGCCCGCCGCCGCCCAGCCGGATGCGGTACTGGCCGACAAGCCGATATTGCAGGTAGCCCCAGGCCAGCAGCGGCAGAAACCAGGGCTCGAGATTCAACCGCCCATCGTTCAGCAGCCATTCCCAGCCCACGACGATGAGCGGGTAGAGAAAGAACGTTCGGAACGACGTGCCCGGCAAGCGCTCGGCAATACGTTTCGTCATGCCTGAAAAGTTACAAACGCGGTAACGGTGTGGCCCTGGGCCAAGGCCTGCATCACCACCTGATGCCCCGTCGGGCCCGTTGCGCCAAAGACATGCATCATATTCAAGGCGCCACTTCCTTAGAAAGGATTACAGGCGTGATTCTGACAGCGAAAGTGACACTCTAACGGCGGATAACACTATCCAGCGGGAGAAAAACCTTGAAGCTATCAAGACATAGCGTGGTCCGACCCGAAACCGGGCGGCGGTCGAGCGCGGCGAAGGCAGGTTCGAGCTGCAGCTGAAATAAAAAGCCCGCTCTACTTCACGCCGCGACGGAAACGGTATCCCTTGTAGCCGAATATCATGCCATCCGGCGTGATCTGCTCCAGCTTGAGACCGGGAACCACGTGCTCGCCTTCCCTTAGCATCCGGTTGTTGATGCCGACCAGGCGGTCCCCGGGATTGCCGGAATAGGCATGAACCGAAATTGTCATTGCCGGAAGCTCCTGCTGGACCGAGAGCGGAAGTTCGGCCATCGATATCACCGTTGGTACGCGCGCGGCATCGGCGGCGGCGGTGCCGACAGGCTGCTCCGGCTCCGGCGCCGCCGTTTTCCTTGACACGGCCGCATCCGCTTCGCGCGGTGTGCCATCAGTCTCCGGCTTCGCGCGCGCGGGCAGTTGCGGCTTCGCCGGAACGAGCGCAGGTGCTGCTTGCGCGGGCGGCGTCGCGTTCTGCAACTGCCGTTCCGGCTTCGGCTGCGGCGCCATTTCAGACGGCGCAGGCGCCGGTTGGCGCGGGGTCGATTCGAGCGGCTTGGCGGCGACAAGCTCCGCCCTGCCAGGAGCCGCCTGCTCCGGTTGCCATGGGCGCAGCCAGCCGATCAGCATGCCCGCGCCGACCAGGACCACCGCGAGCAAGCCGTAAGCTAGAAACGCCGGCTGTTTGGGCGCTACCGCCGTCGCCTGCCCCGCGAGTAGCGTCGGCGCCGCGCCGCGCTGGCGCTGCTGATCGGATTTCCTCAAAGCGTCGAGGATATAGGACATGCCTATCGCCCCCCTTGCCGGGGCAGCAATTTCGGCGCCGATCGATCCCCCACGCCGGCGAGGCGCATCACCGTCTGAGGTCCGACGGCGCCGTCTGGAATCAATCCCTGGGCGAGTTGAAACTGTTTCACCTGACGCTCGAGGACGTCATCGAACCGCGGGTCCTTGCCGGGTTCGGCAACCTGCCCCTGCGCCTGCGCGAGCTGCCTGATCAGCCATTGCACAGCCGGTCCACGCTGCCCCGCGCGGATATTCTCGCGCGCATCCGGCGGCATGCGCCAGAGCAAAGTGTACTGCCCCGCCCATTGCGCCGCCAGGGCGCCAAGCGCGACCGTCCTGGTTTCGGCGCCGATGGCGAATGTGGCGGTCTTGTCTGCGAGCGCCACCAGCGCGGCATGGAACTCCCGGCCCTGGTCGTCGCGCATCAGGAGCGCTGCGGGCCGGTTCAATCGACGCAGTTCATCCAATCCGCCGCGGGCGCTGCGACAGCGCAGACCCAGACCTTCAGCCTGCCGGCACGCATCCGCCCCTTTAGAGTCCGCGCCCCACGCCCGGAACAGTGCGGCGTAAGCTAGCGCCTTGCTGCGCGAGCGCGGTTCGTCCGCCGGCCATTCCAGCGTATCCGGCAGCGCCGCTGCCGGCTTGGCCTCCTTCACCGGAGCCTCTTTGGCCGGCCCCCCAGCTATTGTCCGAGCCGCGGGTTTTGCCATGGTCGCAGGCACCGTTGCTGTTCCAGTCTCACGCAGCTCCAGCTGAACCAGCGTCATCGCCAGCACGCCGCCAAGCACAAAAATCAGGATCATCAGCAGAGGCCGCACCAAGCTGCGGCGCTGTGCCTGGTGGAATACCTCGTGCGCTGCTTGCGCGAGCGTCGCGCGATCAACCCGCTCCTTGCCTTGCACGTAGGCGCCGAGCAGCGAGCGGTCGCACAGCACGTTGATGACCCGGGGAACGCCGCCGCTCAAGCGGTACACGCGGCCCATCAAGGCGGCCGGAAACAGCTGCCGCTTCGCGCCCGATATCTCGAGCCGATGCCGCACATAGGCTGCGACTTCCGGCTTGGTCAGCGGCCCCAGGTGATAGCGCGCGACGATACGCTGGCTGAGCTGCCGCAGCTCCGGCCGCTCCAGCATCAGCGCCAGCTCGGGCTGGCCGAGCAGGATGATCTGCAGCAGCTTGCGCTGGTTCGTTTCCAGATTGGTGAGCAAGCGCATCTGCTCCAGCACGTCGGCCGAGAGATTCTGCGCCTCGTCGATGATCAGCACCGTGTGCCTGCCCTTGGCATTGGCGTCGAGCAGGTAAGCGTTGATGCAATCAACGAACACCTTGATGCTGGCATTGCCGGACGGGTAGGCGATGCCGAATTCGACGCAGATGGTCGAGAGCAGTTCCTCCACCGTCAGCTT
>CAYYZZ010000277.1:0-3824 GCA_964476235.1 uncultured Streptomycetaceae bacterium
GCTCTATGTCGCCCTGACCATCGCCGAGAAGGAAGAGGGACGCAAGGTGTCGCTGCGCGAGTTCCTGAAATGGAGCGTGGCGTTCACGCTGGTGGCATCTGGCGTATGCTACGTGCTCGGAATGCTGATCTGGGTATTGCCGTACGCGAAGTAAAGCTTTGTGGGGCGGCGGGCAGGACGGCTCGCAGCATCGTCGGAAGGCGGTCACTGATGCCGTAAAGCTCGCCGACCCACCCGAGCCGCCTAGCCGTAGATCTGCTTCCGATCCAATTCACTTAATGCACCGAGGCGTTATGAGAAAGCGAAAGCTTAAACTTGAAGCAGATCTCGATCCCCCCGATACGCAGCGAACACGGCCCGGCGGAACCGCCGCGGTCCGGGCGGTAGAAGCAACAAGAGCCGGCCGTAAGGCACGCGATAAAGGCGCCGGGTCCAAGGCGACGACTAAGGCGCGACCCCGCGAATTCGCGGCCCTCGAAGCAGATCTCGATCCGCCTGACACGCCGAGAACACGGCCTGGCGGTTTTGCCGCGGCCCGCGCCGTAGCCGCAACCAGGCCTGGGGGCAAGAAGCGATAACGGTGCTGGCTTGCGGCTGCACTGGAGCAGTCCCGGACTCGGGAAACGCGGGAACAGTTCGCGCCAGGTCAGAATCCGCGCGCAGCGCATGTGAGCTGCGTCGCATCCAAGTGGGTCGCGGCTCGGATGTGGGATTCGTGGGGCTGCTGGGCATCGACATATTGATCTTGATCGCGGTCGTCAAGCTGTGGCTGCGCGGCCAGCTGGTCACGGCGTTTCAGCCGGCGTGACGGGACGGCAGCATATCCGGCGGCTTTGATCGGCCTTGGGTCGTACCCCGAGAGAGATGCTGCGCTGCCATATGACGCCTGTTCAAGACGCCGGCCGCCCCACGACCACCCGCCGCACGCGCGGCCGCACACGCCGTTATAGGTATCTGAACACTTCCGGCGCAGGACAGCGACAGCGGTGGCATAGATCCATGAGAGGGGCGCCCCGCATGAATCGCAGGCGAGCGCGGGTTCGGATGGCGGATCTGGCTTGGGAGCTCTCTCAAGGTATTTCGATAAAGCGCTGGTGCCTTGGATGGGGGTGGAATTGACCGGATGTAACCGGAACCCGCGGCTTGGGGTCGGGAATGTCGGCGAAACCGTGGCGCAATACGTTGAGGACAAGCAATTGCAGCAAATCGTGCTGGGAACCCGCGGCATGGGTTCGGTGTCCAATCTGCTGCTGGGGTCGGTTGCGACCCAGGTGATCCACCTGTCTCCGGTGCCGGTACCGGTGTTGCTGGTCAAGTAACCGGCTTTTTTGCGCTGCAGCATGGCGGCGCCGGCGCGCAGGATTGCGGTAATATTGCAGGAAATTGACGAGGGTCAATTTCATCCGCGAGCGGATTGCGGATGATTGGATCACAACAATAAAAGCAAGAACAGGGTGGGCGGCATCCACGGAAATTTAACCCGTGGAGTTCACACCAACAGGAGGGGCAAGTCATGCGTACTCAGCGTATCCCGTTAGTCAGCACGATGGTGCTTGCGGCCGCTCTCGCCAGCGGACCGGCGGCGGCGTGGGAGCCGACCAAGTCGGTCGAGTTCATCATCCCGGCAGGAACCGGGGGCGGCGCGGATCAGATGGCCCGGCTCACCCAGGGCATCGTGGCCAAGCACAACCTGATGAAGCAGTCGGTCGTCCCGATCAACAAGTCGGGCGGCGCGGGCGCCGAGGGCTTCCTCGACGTCAAGGCGTCCAGGGGCGACGCCCACAAGATCATCATCACGCTCTCGAACCTTTTCACCACCCCGCTTGCCACGGGCGTGCCGTTCAACTGGAAGGACCTGACGCCGGTCGCGATGCTCGCGCTCGACAACTTCGTGCTGTGGGTCCCGGCCGACACGGCCTACCAGACGCCCAAGGACTATCTCGATGTGGTCAAGAAGGCCGGACCCAACAAATTCAAGATGGGGGGCACCGGCGCCAAGCAGGAAGACCAGATCATCACCGTCGCGGTCGAAAAAGCTTCGGGCGTCAAGTTCATCTACGTGCCGTTCAAGGGCGGCGGCGAGGTCGCGATCCAACTAGTCGGCAAGCACGTGGACTCCACGGTCAACAACCCGATCGAAGCGGTTGCGCAATGGCGCGCAGGGAAGCTCCGTCCACTGTGCGTGTTCGACGGGAACCGCATGCCGTACAAGAACAAGGTCACCGAGACCATGTCGTGGAACGATATCCCGACCTGCAAGGAGGTCGGCATCCCGATGGAGTACACCATGCTGCGGGGTATCTTCATGCCGTCCGGCGTGTCGCAGGACGTGGTCAGTTTCTACGTCGAGCTGTTCAAGAAAGTACGCGGTACCCCGGAGTGGCAGAAGTTCATGGAGGACGGCGCTTTCAACCAGACCTTCATGAGCGGCAAGGACTATGCGGATTGGGTTGCCAAGGCAGAGTCCGTGCATCGTCAGTTGATGCAGGAAGCGGGCTTCCTCGCGGCCAAGAAGTAACCAGCGGAGCGGACGGGCGGCGGGTCTTCCCGCCAGCCCGTCGTCTTCGCCCAATCGGGCGAGTGCGGCAGCACACCGGTCGAAGAAGTTTCCTGGAGCGGTGACGGTAAATGGCGCAAAACCACGAATCGGCCCGGGCCGGGACGCGCACCGTCCTGGTGGAACTGGCCATCGCGGCCATCATCTTCGCGCTGGGCGCCCTGGTGGCCTACGACAGCTACCGGCTTGGCTCGAGTTGGGCCTCGGACGGGCCCCAATCCGGCTATTTCCCGTTCTACATCGGCTTGATCACCTGCATTTGCGGCGCCGTGGTGTTCGGGCAAGGCCTGCTCAAGCTCAAGACCGACCAGCGGGTTTTCGTGACCCCCTCGCAGCTCAAGCAGGTATTGGTGATCCTGCTGCCTTCCACCGTCTACGTGCTTGGCGTGCAGTTGATCGGTATTTATGTCTCATCGGCGCTGTTCATCGCGTTGTTCATGAGACTTGCGGGCAAGTACTCGTGGATACGCAGCATAGCCGTGGGCGTGGGGGTGAGCGTAAGCGCGTTCGTCATGTTTGAGATCTGGTTCAAGATCCCTCTGCCCAAGGGGCCGCTGGAAAGCCTGCTCGGTTACTAGCGAGAAGCAAGGGGGGGAGGTGGAGGAACTCAACGCGCTGTTTCACGGTTTCTCGGTGGCGCTGACGCCGTACAACCTGATGCTGATGTTCGTCGGTATCGTTCTCGGCGTGATCATCGGCGTGCTGCCCGGGCTGGGCGGGGCGAACGGCGTGGCCATCCTGCTGCCGCTCACCTTCTCCATGGCGCCGACCTCCGCGATCATCATGCTCTCCTGCATCTACTGGGGGGCGTTGTTCGGCGGCGCGATCACCAGTATTCTGTTCAACATTCCCGGCGAGCCGTGGTCGGTGGCGACCACGTTCGACGGTTATCCCATGGCGCAGCAGGGCAAGGCAGGTGAAGCGCTGACCGCCGCTTTCACTTCCTCCTTCGTGGGCGCGCTGGTGGCGGTGCTGATGTTCACTTTCATCGCGCCGCTGGTCGCGAAATTCGCGCTGCAGTTCGGCCCGCCGGAATTTTTCTCCGTCTATCTGCTCACGTTCTGCAGCTTCGTCGGCACCGGCAAGGGCAATCCCTTCAAGATCATCGCCGCCATGATGCTGGGTTTCGCCATGGCCGCAGTCGGCATCGACATCATCACCGGCCAGTTGCGCCTCACCTTCGGTCTCACCGAGCTGCTTTCCGGCTTTCACTTCCTGGTGGCGGTGATCGGGCTGTTCGGCATCGGCGAGATCCTGCTGTCCATGG
>CAYYZZ010000278.1:0-3813 GCA_964476235.1 uncultured Streptomycetaceae bacterium
GCGTCGACACTTGAGACTTCCTGATAGATCTGCAGCCGCACGGTGCCACCCTCGGAGATCTGGGGCTTGACCCTGAGCGTCAGGCCGACGTCGCGCCGCTCGATGGTCTGGAACGGCGTCGGCGTGGTCGCCGCGCCCGACAGCGCGTACTGGCCGGTGATGAAAGGCACGTTCTGGCCGATGATGATCCTGGCCTCTTCGTTGTCCAGCGTCAGCAAGGTCGGCGTGGACAGGATGTTGGCGTTGCTGTCCGTCTCCAGCGCGCGCACCAGGATGCCGAGATTGAGTATCTCGCCGATGCCGGGGATCGTGACGCGGCCCCTCACCACCCCGATGTTCAGGCCGCGGCCCGCCGTGGCTGGATTCAGCGACAGGCCGAGTATGTTCTGGCCGATGCCGCCGAAATTGGTGCCGCCGAAGCCCCGGGCGGAGTTGTCGGTTCTGCCGGCAGCGCTCAGATCCTGCCACTGAATGCCGAACTCGGCGGCCTTGTCGGCGGTGATCTCGGCGATCAGCGCCTCGATGTAGACCTGCGCGCGGCGCACGTCGAGCTTGTCCAGCGCTGCGCGCAGGTTGTTGTAGATCGCGTCGGGCGCATTAATGATGATCGAATTGGTCGCCGCGTCCGCCTGGATGATGCCGGGTGACCCGAAGGCGCTTTGCGCCGGCGCAGACGCGCCCAGAGGCGCGGTCATGGGCGATGCCCCGGGCGGCGCAGTCATCGCTGGCGCGCCAAAAGACGTGGCCGCGCGCGGCGCCGCCAGTGCGGATTCGCCGAGGTAGATCGCCCGCAGGGTCTCGGCGATTTTCACCGCCTCGGCGTTTTTCAGGTGGACGACGTGGATATTGCCGCCGGCACTGGTGGGTGAATCGAGCATCGCCACCAGGCTGCGCAGGCGGGAGAGCCGCGACGGGTTGTCCGAGCGCGCGAGCAGGCTGTTCGAGCGAGTGTCCGCCACGATCGTCATGCGCTGGGTCGTGTCGGCCCCTCCCGCGCCGGGGGCTGGCGCTGCCTCCACGAACAAACGGTTGACCGTTTGCGCCACATCCAGCGCAGAAGCGTGGCGCAGCGGGATCACGATCGGGTCGGTCCCGCTCGGCTGGTCGATCGAGTCGATGATCCTCTCGATGCGCTGCAGGTTACTGGCGTAATCGGTGATCACCAGCGTGTTGGTGTTCGGATAGGCGGCGATGGTGTTATTGGGGGCGATCAACGGGCGCAGTATCGGCACGAGCTGCACGGCCGACTCGTACTTGAGGGCGAATACCTGCGTCTGGATCTGATCGCCGAGCGCGCGCGGCCGGTCGCGCGGGCCGAGCGTCGGGCTCGACTGCAGCTTGGCATCAGCCTCGGGGACGATCTTGATGATGCCGCGCCCCTCGATCGCGGCGTAGCCCTGCAGGCGCAGCGCCGACAGGAACACTTCGTACACCAGCGCCCTCGACATCGGCCGCGCCGAGACGATATTGACCGTGCCCTTGACGCGCGGGTCGAGCACGAAGTTCTTGCCGGTGATCTCGCTTACCGCCTTGACCACGCCTTCGATGTCGGCGTTGACGAAGTTGAGCGTGACCAGATCGGCGTCTGCCGACCACGCCCGCCCGATGCAGACCACCATGGCCACCCACAAGATTCCAGCTCGAAACCAGCGACGCTGCATATCACACCCCTGGAGAATGCGTCATCGGCAGATGACGGAACATCACTTGTTGGTGCGCGGCGCGGCCGCTACCGCGGACTTGCTCTGTTTCGGCCAGGCGAGCGTCTCGCGCACCCCGCTGCGCTCCAGCACGACGTGATCCGCATGCACCTCGGCGAGGCGAACGCCCGGTTCGATTTCTCCGCCTTCGCGCACCGCGACAGTCTGCTTCGCGTCGAGCCGGAACACCGCGTAGCTCGATGGGGTACCTGAGCGGCCGCCTGAGGCGGCCACGACACCGAGCAGCCCGACTGCGATTCCCGTCGGCGCGCGGTTGCGGTCCCCGCCGTTGTCCCGCCGGGCGCTGCCGAACAGACCGACTGCGGCCTGCGTCGGGCCCGCTGTGGAACCGGCGGCGCGGCCGTCGGTCTGCACCGCCGCCTGCGCACGCGGCTCAGGACGCGGGGCGAGCCACGCCCAGGTCCAGTACGCCAGCACCAGGCCGAGCAGCGCCAGCGCGGCAAGCGTCACCAGGTACACGATGGCCGTCTGCGCAAGACCCGATCGTTCGAGTGCATTCTGCCGCATCTTTCCTCGCTTGGACGCCCCTGCTGAATGAAACCGCGCGCGGCGATCTATGCGATGCGCCCGCTTTGGCGTGGGCGTATATGATAGCCGGAGCGAGGGACATAATATGCTATATTTTGCAGCGACGGGAACCGATGATCGGCCCTCGAATCGATCGAGTGCACGGAGGGTCAAATGAAAGTGAAGTCATGGCAAGGCGGATTCACGTTGCTCGAAGTGATGGTGGTGGTCGTCATCCTCGGCATTCTCGCCGCGCTGGTGGTGCCGAAAATTATCAGCCGCCCGGACGAGGCGCGGGCGATCGCCGCGAAGCAGGATATCGCGAGCCTGATGCAGGCGCTCAAGCTCTACCGTCTCGACAACCAGCGCTACCCCACGACCGAACAGGGATTGCAGGCGCTGGTGGCGAGGCCGACCACCACCCCGATCCCACCCAACTGGAAGGCGGGCGGGTATCTCGAGCGCCTGCCGAAGGACCCGTGGGGCAATCCTTACCCATACCTGAATCCGGGGCTGCACGGCGAGATCGACATTTACAGCTTCGGTGCCGACGGTGCGCCCGGCGGTGAGGGGAACGACGCCGACATTGGCTCGTGGGCGCTCTAGAGTCCCTAACCTAATGAAACACACGCTCGCAACGCACGCGCGTTTCATTATGTTAGGGACTCTTAGCTGGAACCCTCGCGTGATGAGATGCAACACTGCGGCGGAAAGAACCCGGGGCTTCACGCTCATCGAGGTGCTCGTCGTGCTGCTGATCATGGGCCTGTTTGTCGGCCTGGTCAGCGCCATCGTGCGCCCGGACGATCGCGGGCTGCTTCGCCTCGAGGCCGAGCGGCTCGCGCAACTGCTGGATCTCGCCGCGGCGGAATCGCGCCTCACGGGGAAATCCATCGCCTGGACAGCCGACGGACCCGGCTACCGGTTCTGGTGGATGACTGAGGATGCCGAAGGGTCCGCGCAGGGGTCCGCGCAGTGGTCCGAGATTCGCGACAACGATCTGTTGCGGGCGCGAACGCTGCCGCAGGGCATGATGATCTCGGGCCTGCAGGTCGAGAATAGGCCTGCTCATGGCACCCTGCGTCTGGAGTTCGCCCCCTACGGCCTGACGCTGGCTTTCAACGTCGAAATGTCCCTTGGCGCAGAACGTTACACAGTTGCGGCATCTCCGGTCGGCGATGTGCGGGTGTTTCCGGGCGCAGGAAAACCAAATGGCAACATGGCGCTGCAGTAGGAGTTTGTCGGACTTTGGTGCGACAAATTCCTAAAATGAAAAAAACTAAAGAACGAAGCGAAAAGAACGCCATGCAAGGGATGTTTGTTCCGGCCGACACAGCGTTTCGACATGCAAAATTTCTTTCTTAAGCAGCCTGTCGCCGAAGCGTCGATCAACGGCGATCCGTTAACACTACCCGTTCCGGTGAATGGGGGCCAAGCTCGACAGGCTGCTAGGCGGGCAGGGTTCACGCTGGTCGAGGTGCTGGTCGCGCTGGCGATCGTTTCGATCGCGCTCCTTGCGGCGCTGCGCGTGGCGGGCCAGGGCACCACCAACGTGGGCGAACTGCGCGCGCGGCTGCTTGCCGGC
>CAYYZZ010000279.1:0-3801 GCA_964476235.1 uncultured Streptomycetaceae bacterium
TCCACCGGCACGCTGGCGGCGATGACCGTCGGCATGCTGCTCAACGCCTGGATGATGTCGAGCTTCGGGCAGCGCAAGACCTTCATCGGGGCGTTGTGCATTTTCGCCGCTTCACTGGTACTCGCCGGCGCGAGCCCCAACGAGTCGGTACTCATCTTCTGCCGCATCGTGCAAGGCGCCGTGGCGGGGCTGCTGCAGCCGCTCTCCATGTACACGCTGTTCCGGGTGTTTCCCCCCGAGCAGCGGGGAACCGCGATGGGGTTCTTCGGCATGAGCGTGATCCTCGGCCCGGCGCTGGGCCCGGTGCTGGGCGGAGTGATGATCGAGCATTTCAACTGGCGCTCGATCTTCTACGTCGCGGTCCCAGTGAGCGCGGTGGCGATCCTGATGGGCAGCCTCTTCCTGCCGGAGCGGGAGGAAACGGGCGCGCGGGTGCGCTTCGACTGGCCTGGATTCCTGCTGCTGGTGACGGCGCTCGCCTGCCTGCTCACCGGCCTGTCCAACGGCCAGCGCGAAGGCTGGCATTCCGACTTTATCCTCGCCCTGTTTGCAATCGCCATTCTCGGCGCAGTCGGCTTCGTCGCCTGGGAACTGCGCGCGCCGCGGCCGCTGGTCAACCTGAGGGTGCTGGCCAACCCGCAATTCACCGGCGCGGCAGCTGTGGCCGCGCTCTTCGGCGTCGGGCTGTTCGGCTCCACTTACCTGGTCCCGCTGTTCGTGCAGACCGTGCAGCACCTGACGCCGTACGCGGCCGGTCTCATGCTGATGCCGGCCGGGCTGATCATGGGCCTCCTGATGCCCGCGTCCGGCTACCTAAGCGACCGGTTTCCCGCCCGCAACCTGATCATCGCGGGGCTGCTGTGCTTCGCCGTGTCCTCGTGGTGGCTCGCCGGCGTCGATGCCAACCTGTCGTTCTGGACCATTGCCTGGTGCGTCGTCGTCTCGCGCATCGGTCTCTGCCTGATCAAGCCCGCGCTCAACGTCACGGCGCTGAGGTCGCTGCGGCCGGAACTGCTCGGCCAGGGCGCGGGCATGATCAACTTCTCGCGCCAGCTCGGCGGCGCATTCGGGGTGAACCTGCTCTCGGTCATCCTCGACCGCCGCACGTTCTTCCACAGCGACAACCTGACCAGCCTGCAGACGGCGGGCAACAGCGCGACCGCTGAGCTGCTGAGGCAGGTACAGAGCCTGCTGGCCCAGGCCGGCGCGCCGCCGGACTTGCAGGCGGCGGGCGCCCTGCATTACCTCGGGAGCGTCATCCATGCCCAAGCCTATACGATGGGCTTTCGCGACAGCTTCCTCATCGTCGCGATCATCTTCGTGCTCGGGCTGATCCCAGCGTGGGTCATGGGCCGGGGCAGGCCCGTGAGGGCGTCGATTCCGTGAATCGTACCCCTCAAGGAGGTATTGAAAAGAATGATTCGTGGGTCGTGATTCGACCCTGCTTTCGTCACTTCATCACTGCGTCACCGGGTTTAATGCCCGCAGTACCAGTCTCGCTGTATCAGTCTCGCTCCATCAGTCTCGGAACTGCTACTTGCCACGGCACTTCCTCTTCCTCCCCATCATTTTCTTCTTCTTCTTCCTCATCTTCTTTCTCGTCTTCTTCCAGCTTCTTCTTCTCCTCCTCTTCCTCCTCTTCCTCCTCTTCGTCGTCCTCCGGATCACCCGTGGCATTCAATCCAGGGCGTGCGACCGCGCGGTCGATTCGCGCGAACGGGCGCTCGCCGCAGGTCAACTCCAGGTAAGAGGGCACCTGACCGGAGAATACCGGGGGCAGCTCAGTCTGTCCCCTAATATTTATGAGGTCGGTCTCCATTTGCTCACGCCTGCAATGCAGAAAGAGTGACGATTACGGGTGACGGGATACGAAATTACGAAGGATGAGGGATGAAGGATGACCCCTCACGCTTCGCTGAAAGATGAAGGAGTCGGATCACGACTCACGAAGCACGACTCACGCTCTTCCGGTGTCGGGAGACGGATTTACTCGACCGTCACGCCATACTGCCCGACCAACCTGCTCCACCGCTCGACTTCGGCCTGCAAGAATTGCCGCTGCTGCTGCGGAGGGATCGCCAGGACGCGCCCGCCGTCGCGCTCGATGCGCGCGGCGAATTCCGGATCGCGGATGATGCCCGCCAGCGCGTTGCGCAGCGTCTGAACCACGCGGACCGGGGTGCCGGCAGGCGCGAACAGGCCGAACCAGCTCTCGCCCTCGAACTGCACGAGGCCGGTCTCGTTCACCGCCGGCACGCTTGGGAGGTGGGGCGAGCGGCTCGCGGAAGACACCGCCAGCCCCTTCAACCGTCCGGCCTGGACGTACTGCTTGGACGCGGAGAGGTTGTCAAACATCAGGTCGAGCCTTCCGCCCATCATTTCCTGGTGCGCGGCGGCGGCGCCTTTGAACGGCACGTGCAGCAGGTCCAGGCCCAGGCTCTTGACCAGGATCGTCCCCCAGACGTGCTGCAGCGTTCCGATCCCGGCCGATCCATAGGTGAGCTTGCCGGGCCGGTCCCTGGCGTATTTCACCAGCTCGGCGAGGCTCGACACCGGAAGGTCCGCCCGCGCGAGCAGCAGGAAGGGATAGGCGGAGGTGTAGCCGAGCGGCACGAAATCGCGCAGCGGCTCGTACGAGAGGTTCCGGATCAGGGCCTTGTTCATGACCATATTGAAGATGCCGCCGACGAGCAGCGTGTGGCCGTCGGCCGCCGCCCTCGCGACGATCTCGGTTCCGACGATCGAGCCCGCGCCGGGGCGGTTATCCACGACGGCGGGCTGGCGCAGTTGTTCGCTGAGCTTCTGGGCGATGTGGCGAGCGATGATGTCGGTGCCGCCCCCCGGCGGCTGCGGCACCACCACCCGGAGCGGGCGCGTCGGGAAATCCTGCGCCCAGGCGCTCGCCCCGAGAACGAGGGTCAACGCGAGCGCGAGGAGGCGGGGCATGGGCAACATCTTAAACCCGGTGACGAGGTGCGAGTGACGAACATCGGGTCGATCCACGACCCACGGTTCTCAGTCGTTTCCGCCCTCCACCGCAAATCGCTGTGCCCGCCAGCGCAGCATGCCGCCGGCGAGGTTCGCCACTTTGTCGAACCCAGCCTGGCGCAGCAGCACGCTGGCCTGCGCCGAGCGCGCGCCGGAGCGGCACACGGTCACCACCGGCCGCTGTTTCGAGAACTCGCTCGCGCGCGCGGCGACGCTGCCGAGCGGCACTAGGCGCGCGCCGGGCACGTGGCCCAGCACGCCGTTGAACTCGTCCTGCTCGCGCACATCCACGATCTGCACCGCCTGCAGGTGCTCCTCCAGCCACTCGGGTTGCACTTCCCAGATGCCGGAGAAGGTATAGGTGAGCGGCGCCCAGTCGGCGTCCTCGCTGCCCGCCGTAGCGCTCTCGACACGCCCGCACCGCAGGTTCGCCGGCACGGCCACATCCATCTGCTTGGGATGCGCCAGGCCGAGGTTGTTCATGTAGCCAGCGAAATCGTCCTCCAGGATCTGCCCGCCGAGCCGCGGGTTGAACATCCGTTCCTCCCCCACGCTGCTCACCGTGAGCCCGCGGTAATCGTGCGCCGGGTAGAGCAGGCAGCTCTCGGGCAGCGAGAACACCTGCTCGCGCACCGAGCGGTAAAGCGCGTGTGGGCTGCCCTGCTGGAAATCGGTGCGCCCACAGCCGCGGATGAGCAGCGCGTCGCCGGTGAACGCCATCGAGCGGTCGTCGAGCACGAACGTCATGCAGCCATTGGTGTGCCCCGGGGTCGCGCGCGCCTCGAGCGCGCGGTGGCCGAACGCGATGCGGTC
>CAYYZZ010000280.1:0-3797 GCA_964476235.1 uncultured Streptomycetaceae bacterium
GAATGGTGAATGGTGAATCGTGAATGGTGAATGGTGAATCGTGAATGGTGAATGGTGAATCGTGAATGGTGAATGGACTGGAGCGCGCAGCGCTTTGCGCCGCGAGGCTCTTCGTCCAATCACGACTCACCACTCACGCCCTTCTCCGAGGCTAGCCGAGGATGAAGAGCGGCTCGCCGTACTCCACCGGTTGTCCGTTCTCGGCGAGGATGGCCTTCACCGTGCCGTCCTGGTCGGCCTCGATCTCGTTCAGCAGCTTCATGGCCTCGATGATGCACAGCGTGTCGCCCGCCTTGACCGCCTGCCCGACCTCGACGAGCGCCTTCGCGCCGGGGCCGGAGGAGCGGTAGAAGGTGCCGACCATCGGGGAGCGGATGACGTGGCCCTCGGGCGCCGCCGCGGCCTCGCCTTCGGCCGAGGCCGCAACTCCGGCTAGGGCGGGCGCCCCGGCCGCGGCAGGTACCGATCCCGCTTGCGGCAGCGTATAGACCTGCACCGGCGCCGCCGTCTGCGCCGCGGATGCCCCGCGGCTGATACGCACCCGCTCCTCGCCCTCGGTGATCTCGAGCTCCGCGATCCCCGACTGCTGCACCAGGTCGATCAGCGTCTTCAGCTTGCGCAGATCCATGACCTACCTCTTTTTCCCGGAGGCGTGCTGCAGGGCGAACTCCAGCGCGAGCTCGTAGCCCCTGGAGCCGAGCCCGCTGATGATCCCGATCGCGATGTCGGTGAAATACGACTCCCGGCGGAAGGATTCCCGGGAGAAGACGTTCGACAGGTGTACCTCGACGAAAGGGATGCCCACCGCCGCCAGCGCATCGCGCAGCGCCACGCTGGTGTGGGTATAGGCGGCCGGGTTGATGATGATGAAGTCCACCCCCGCCTTGCGCGCCCGCTGTATGCGCTCGACCAGCGCCGCCTCGGAGTTGCTCTGATAGGTGACGAGCCGCGCTTTGGCTTTTCTGGCGCGGCTTGCCAGCCGGGCATTGATCGCCTTGAGCGTGTCCGTGCCGTAATGCTCGGCCTCGCGGGCCCCAAGGAGATTAAGGTTGGGGCCGTTGATGACCAGGATGTGTTTGGCGCCGTCCATGGTGAACTGTGATGGAATTCACGGCCTCCGCCAACCTGATATAGCGGCCGATCCGTGTTTGAGGATGACGATGGCCGCGAGTTTGCCTAAATTCAGCGGAATTGTCTAGGAATTAAGCGAAGTTAACGGGTATATAGCCCTAAAATACCCGTCAAATCATGGCGCTCCCCACAACCCTTGGCCGATCGACCCCAAGTACCCAACCCGCCTTTTTTCAGGAGGTAAGCCTGTAGAGGATTGGGTTTTACGTTAACAGAAATTAGCAGAAGTTAAGCTATAGAACGGCGAAGTAGGAGGTCAAAGCAAGGGCCGGAGGATGCCCTCGAGCCTGGCTTCCTTCAGCCCGCCGGGCTCACGGCTCACCAAATTACCCCCCCGGTCGATTATCAGGGTGTAAGGCAGCACCCCGGCGCGGTTACCGGCCTGGCGCAACAGCTCCAGGGTTTCCAGCCCGCCCACCAGGAGGGGGTAGTTGATGCGGAACTCGTGGGCAAACTCGGCCACCTTGTCCGGCTGGTCGAGCGCGATGCCGACGAACATCAGGCCGCGGGAGCCATAACGCTCCTGCAACCGAACGAACCCGGGGATTTCCTCGCGGCACGGCGCGCACCAGGTGGCCCAGAAGTTGACCACCAGCACCTGCCCGCGCCATTGCTCCAGGGGCTGCATAGCGCCCTTCAGGTCGGCCAGCCGCGCCGCATAAACCCGCTCGACGGCCGCTTTGGAATCCTGGGCCCGGTCGGCGGCGCTGCCGCCGCGCGACCACCATTGATAAGCGCCACCGCCCGCGGCGGACACGATCGCCACCGCGGCAAACAGCGCGAGGACGCGCGCGCGCTTCACCGCTGAAAGCCCAGGGCATGGTCGAGCACTGCCACAAACCGGTCGGCAGACTGAAAGCCGATCACGCGCAGGCCCTGGATCTCGCGGCCCTCGCGGTCGAAAAAGACGATGCCAGGCGGGCCGAACAGCCGAAAGTGCTTCAACAACGCGGCGTGCTCGGCGTTGTTGGCGGTAACGTCAGCCTGCAGCAACACCATGTCGCGGAACCGGCTCTTCACGCGCTCGTCGCTGAAGGTAAAGCGTTCCATCTCCTTGCACGAGACGCACCAGTCGGCGTAGAAGTCCAGCATCACCGTGCGCCCCGCCGCCGCCTGGATGCGGGCGTCGAGTTCGGCCGGGCTATTGACCCGCTGGAACGGCGTTTCGTGCGGCCCCCCGCTCTCGGAGGCCGTGACGCGCAATCCCGACAGCGGCTGGAGGAGGTCGCGGCTCCCCGAGAACGCCCCGACCAGATAAGCGACCCCCGCGATCAGCGCGATCACGCCGACGCCCTTGCTGAAGCGCTGGAAGCCGTGCGCGCCGGGCGGCAGCGGGTCGATCACCCGCAGGGTGATCGCGGTCACGATCAGGAGCGCGCCCCACAGGAACATCTGCACCGAAACGGGGGTGAACGGGGAGACGAGGTAGATCGCCACGCCCAGCAGCAGCGCGCCGAAGAAGCGCTTGACCATATCCATCCACGGCCCCGCTTTCGGCAGCAGCGCGCCGGCCGAAGCGCCGATCGCGAGCAGGGGCACCCCCATGCCGAGCGCCATCGCGAAGAGCGCGGAGCCGCCCAGCACGACGTCGCGGCTCTGGCTGATGTAGAGCAGCGCCCCCGCGAGCGGCGCCGCCACGCACGGCCCCAGGATCAGCGCCGAGAGCACGCCCATCGAGAACACGCCCGCCAAGTGGCCGCCGTGGAAGCGGTTGCTGGCGCTCGCGATGCGGCTTTGCAGCGCCACCGGCAGTTGCAGCTCATAGGCGCCGAACATCGCCAGGGCGAGGGCGACGAACACCGCGGCGAACCCGCCCACCACCCAGGGATTCTGCAGCGCCGCCGAGAGCATCGCACCGGACAGCCCTGCCGCGACTCCCGCCACCGCGTAGGTGATCGCCATGCCGAGCACGTAAACGGCCGCGAGCAGGAAGCCCTTCGTCTTGGTGACGGGATGCCCGGCGCCGATGATGATGCCCGAGAGGATCGGCACCATCGGCAGCACGCACGGCGTGAACGAGAGCAGCAGCCCGAAGCCGAAGAAGCTCGCAACCGCGAGCCAGAATCCGCCCCGCAACAACCCCGCGACCCGGTCGTCCTCTCCCGCAGCGGGCGCCGCCCCGCCGAACAAAGCTCCCGGCGCGTCGGTCCGCGTCGCTCCCGCGCCGAGCGCGGCCAGCCGCAACTCGGCCTTCTGCTCCTGGGGCACGTAGCACACGCCGACGTCCGCACAGCCCTGCGAAACCGCAGTGAGCGTGACCGCCGGCACGCCGGCGCCCGCGGTATCGAACGGCAGCACGATGGTGAGATCGCCGCGATAGGTCTCGACCTCGCCGAAGAATTCGTCGCGGTGCTTCTTGCCCGCGGGCAGCCGGGCCGCGCCCGCCTTCGCGCCCTCGGGGGCCAGCGTGAAACGGAATTTGTCGCGGTAGAGGTAATAGCCGGGCGCGATCTGGTAGTTCACCTCGATCGAGCGCTCGTCCTTCAGCCGCGCGCTGAAGCGGAAAGCCTTTTCGGGCTCGAGCAACTCCGGCTCGGCGCCGCGGGCCAGGCTCGACAGCACCAACAGGAGGGTCAGGAGAAAACGCATGGCAGCCCGATGAAGCGTGATGGGTTATGGGTGATGGGTGATGGGTCAGAACCTGGTGTCATCCATTTATCCCGATT
>CAYYZZ010000281.1:0-3793 GCA_964476235.1 uncultured Streptomycetaceae bacterium
GCAAGCCGCCCAAGTTTGGACAAACAAGTTGGAACGGCACTAGCCCGGCCGGTGGCAGGGCGGTGATGAGTGATGAGTGATTCCCTCATCCCTGCATTTCAAGAGACGAGCATGAAGGCATTGCTCGGCATCGCGGCATGGTCGCTCGCGCTCGCGGGCGTGCCGGGCATGGCGGTCGCGCAGGATAAGTGGCCCTCCCGGACGGTCCGTATCGTGATGCCGTTCTCTCCCGGCGGCGGCGCCGACATCATGGGCCGGCTGTTCGCGAAGCGGTTCACCGAGACCCTGGGCCAGACCTTCGTCGCGGAGAACCGGCCCGGCGCCGGCGGGTTGATCGGCGCCGAGATCGTCGCGAAAAGCGCCCCGGACGGCTACAACATCCTGGTCACCACGGCGTCACTCTCCGTCAACGTGAACCTGCACAAGAAACTCGCGTTCGATCCCCTCAGGGAACTGGCGCCCGTGAGCTGGCTCACCTCGGTGCCGCTGATGCTGGTCGTCCACCCCAGCGTGCCCGCGCGCTCGCCGAGGGAGCTGGTCGCGCTGGCGAAAAAGCGCCCGGGCGGGATGAATGCCGGGACCAACGGCGCCGGGACCACCAGCCACCTCGCGGTCGAGATGCTGAAGCAGGCGGCGGGCATCGAGGTCACGCACATACACTACAAGGGCGGCGGCCCCGCGCTGATCGCGATGCTCGCGGGCGAAACGGATTTCCGCTTCACGTCGGTGCTGACGAGCATCCCGCACATCCGCAACGGCAGGATGCGGCCGCTCGCGGTAACGACGGCGAAGCGCTCGTCCATCCTGCCCGATCTGCCGACGCTCGATTCGATCTATCCCGGCGTCGAGTGCGACCAGTGGTACGCGATGTTCGTGCCCGCCGGCACGCCGAGGGACATCCTCGCGAAATTGCACGGCGAGACGGTGAAGGCTCTCGCGCTGCCCGAAGTCCGGGATTACCTCATCAAGGACGGCGCCGAGCCGGTCGGCAGCACGCCGGAGGAGCTCGGCGCGTTCTTCCGGCGCGAGGTCGCGAAGTACGCGAAGATCATCGCGATCGCGAAAATCCAGGCCGATTGACGAGCATCGTTCAAATGACTGGCGACGCTCGTCCCCTCACCCCTTCCCCCTCTCCCGAGGGGCGAGGGGAAATGGTCAGCGGCAAACGGTCCGTCGGCCATTTGCCGAAAGCGCAGTAGTGAAGCGAGACACCGCCCGGCCGGAACTCCTCGCCGCGGGCGAGGCCACTCTGGCGCTCGGCACCTGGGCCGCCGGCCTGCGTTACGCCGATCTCCCGCCGGCGGTCGCAGCGAAAGTGCAGGAATGCGCGCTCGATGCGCTCGGCTGCTGCCTGTTCGGCGTGACCCGGTCGTGGACGCGCATGGTGCTCGACATGGTGCTGGAGCAGGGTGGCGCGCCGCAGGCGTCCATCCTCGGCACCCCGCACCGCACCTCGGTTTCCCAGGCGGTGCTGGTAACAAGCACGGCGGGACACGGCTTCGAGCTCGACGACATCCACGTCCAGGCGCACCTGCATCCCGGCTCGTTGTGCGTGCCGGTCGCGCTCGCGCTCGGCGAGTGGCGCGGCGGTGGGGATGACGGCGGGGGTGACTGCGCTTCCGGCCGGGATTTCATCACGGCGGTCGCGGCCGGCTACGAGGTCGCGCTGCGCGTCGGCCTCGCCGCGACGGGCAGTCACTTCATGCGCGGCTATCACTTTCAGGGCACCTGCGGCGCATTCGGGGCGGCCGCGACGGCGGCGCAACTGCTGCGCCTCGACGCGGAGCAGACGCGCCACGCGCTCGGCATTGCCGGATCGCAGGCCGCGGGCCTGATGGCGGCGCAGGAAGGCGCGATGGCGAAGCGCCTGCACGGCGGCCGCGCCGCGCAGAGCGGCGTCTACGCGGGGCTGCTCGCGGCGCGCGGATTCACCGGCATCCCCAACGTGCTCGAGGCGCCCTACGGCGGCTTCCTGAGCTCGTTCACCGACACCGCGCTGCCGGAACAGTTGACCGAGGGACTCGGCAAGCGGTGGGAGATACTGAACGTGGGCTATAAGCCTTACGCCTCGGCCGCGAGCACGCACACCGCGCTCTACTCGCTCTACACCATCATGAAGGAAAACGGGCTCAAGGCCGGGGACATCGAGGAAATCCACCTGCGCTGCAGCTCGATGGCGCAGAAGCATTGCGCGTGGGAATACACGCCGCAGGGCGTCACCTCGGCGCAGATGAGCCTGTACTTCACGCTCGCCGCGATGGCGCACGACGGGGAAGTGCTGACCGAGCAGTTTTCGGAATCGCGTCTCGCGGACCCGGCGCTGCTCGCGTTCATGCGCCGCATCCGCATCGAGTCCGACCCGGCCTACGACAAGGGGGGCGACGCGACCCGCCACCAATCGCGCATGAAGGTGACGGCGCGCGACGGGCGGGTGTTCGAGAAAGACGCGCCGTACCGCAAGGGCAGCCCCGATTTTCCGATGACGCCCGAGGAGCGGCACGCAAAGTTCAGACGGCTCGCCGGCGCCGCGTTGCCGGCACAGGCGGTCGAGAGCATCATCTGCGAGGTCGAATCCCTGGACGCCGCCGGGAGCATCGGCGCGCTGGTTTCGATGCTCCGGGCGAACGAGGGTTAATTATTGAGAATTACGAAACCGCGCGACCATCAAAAGCAAGCCGTGCGACGCAACCACCCCGTCCGCTTCGCGTCCACCCCTCCTCGAAAAGGAGGGGAGTATTTTTATTCCCCTCCTGCCCGAGGGTGAGCCGGGGTTTCGAGGAGCATGTCTCCGAGCCGGCGAACGCCAGTTGCGATGCAGCGCAACTGGACGGGCGGGGTGTCACGAAGTGACGGGGTGGTGGGAGAAACGTGCCTGCGCACGTTAGAGCCGGCGAACGCCCGATGCGATGCAACGCGGCGGGCCGGGCGGGGTGCCTCTGGCGGAGGCGGGGTGGTGTGGTTGGGCGTCACGCGGATACGTAAGGCTCAATAGATAACGGGAGAGGGCATATGAGGATATTTCGCACAGTGTTGCTGGCGTTAATGACGGGACCCGCCCTGACCGGCGCGGCGCTCGCGCAGGAAAAATGGCCGTCGAAACCGATACGCATGATCGTGCCGTTCACGCCGGGCGCGGCGAGCGACGTGCTCGGGCGCATCGTCGGCCAGCGGTTGAGCGAGAGGTGGGGCCAGCAAGTCGTCATCGACAACCGGCCGGGCGCCGGGGGGCTGATCGGCAGCGAGCTGACGCGCCAGGCCGCGCCCGACGGCTACACGATCGCCATGGTCGGGCAGCCGCACCTGTCGAACGCGTTGTTGCGCGAGGACAAGCCGTACGATCCCCTGAAGGACTACACGGCGATCTCGCTGGTCGGCTCGACCCACAACGTGATCGTGCTCGGCAGGACCGTCAACGCGAAAACGATCCCGGAACTGATCGCGCTCGCCAGGGCCAAGCCCGGCGCGCTCAATTACGGCTCGGCCGGGGTGGGCAGCTCCTCGCATCTCGCCGGCGCGTTGTTCGCCGCGAAGGCGAAGATCGACGTCGTGCACGTGCCGTTCCGCATCGGGGCCGACAGCCGCAGCGCGTTGATCGCCGGCACGATCCACTACTACGTTTACCCGCTGCCTGCGATCGTGGGCATGCTCAAGGCCGGCACGTTGAGGGCGCTGGCGGTCGGCTCGCCGAAACGCGCCGAAGCGCTGCCCGACGTGCCGACCAGCGCGGAAGCGGGCTTTGGCGAGTACCGGTCGGAGTCGTGGTTCGGCCTGATCGGGCCGCGAGCGCTGCCCA
>CAYYZZ010000282.1:0-3779 GCA_964476235.1 uncultured Streptomycetaceae bacterium
GCCGCGGCGGCCGCAGCGCTTTCCTCGGCCGCTTCCTTCAGCAGAGGCGCGGTCGGAAGCGGTGCGGCGGGCGCAGCGGGTGCTTGCGCCAGCGGCGGCCGGCCGGCGAACTGCCCGGGATGAAAAATCTGCAGATAAACGTAGATGCCGAAGCCCAAGGCGACCAGGCCGGCGAGCGTTCCGAACACCATGATCGGATGTGTGCGCACGTAGGCGCCCACGCCGCCTGCTGCCGGGCGGCCGGCTGCTTGCGCCTGCATGACCGTGCTGGCCTGTGCCTGTGCCTGCGCCTGATCGCGCGCGGGCGCGGCAGCGGGTGCGGCGGCAAGTGCGGCGGCAGGTGCGGCAACGAGTGCGGACCGTGTCGGCGTTGAGGCGGGGCGGGGTGCGGCAGCCTCGGGCTTCGGTGCCGAGGGCACGGAGGACGGGGCGGCGGCGATCGGCTCGAGCGACAGCTCGGACCTGGCCGGGGCCGCCGCTGGAGCTGCTGCTGCTGCGGGGACCGGCGGCTCGTTGCGTGCCTCCACCCGGTCTTTGGCGGCCTTTTCCAAGGCCTTCATCAACAGGCTCATCGCGCGGTGCCGGTCTTCTCGGGTTGCGGCGGGGTGGCCTCGGGTCTCGGCAGGAAGCGTTGGAAGAATTTGAGCTCGTCGCTGTCCAGGGAGGGATTGGAGATGACAGTGGGACGAATGAAAATGACCAGTTCGGTCTTGCTGACCTGCTCGTCGCGGAAGCGGAACAGTTCGCCGACGGCGCCGGCCCAGTCGGCCCCCGGCAGCTGATCGCGGCTGCGTCTTGCATCGTCTTGCATCAAACCGCCCAGGATCACGGTCTGGCCGTTGCCGACCTGCAGCACAGATTCCATTTCACGAGTCTGGATTTCGGGCACACGGTTCTCGATCACTAATGCCGGATTGGGGTCCCTCTTGCCTAGGCCGACGGCGCGGGTGATGGTCGGCCTGACGGTTAGCGATACACGCCCGTCGTCGCTGATCTGAGGCGTGACGCTCATCACCAAGCCCACCGCTACCGTTTTGGCAGTAGTGTTGGTTGTGGCCGGGGTGATCACATTGCCACTTACAATCGCCGGTGTCGTCTGGACCTCGAAATAAACGATGTTATCCACCACCTTGAGCAGCGCCGTCTGGTTATTAAGTGCCATCATCTTGGGACTCGACAGCACCCGGGTGTTGCCGAACTGCTCAAGCAGCTTGACTGTGAGTTGAATCTCGCCCTGACGTGCATTGTTCTGGTTGTAGAAGAGCGCGAAAAATGGTGCGGTAGCAAGATTGCCCCCGAGCATGGCTTGAGTGAAGGCAATGCCTCCGCTCTGCGACACACGTGCCCAATCGATGCCTCCCTGGTAGCGGTTGGAGAGCTGCACTTCCACAATGGTCGCCTCGATCAGCACCTGGCGCTGCATGGCGTTGACGATGCTGTCGATGTGCTGCTGCACCAATTGGTGTTGCTTCTCGGTCGCGTTGATGGTCACCGTGCCGGAAACGGCATTGACAATCACGTCGTCGGGCAGCAGCGAAGCCTGCTGCTGGCCGCCGGCGGGTGCGGAGATCACCGAGGTTGCGAGGTTTTGCGCCCCCGCTCCGGCGCGGCTCGCCGCTTCTATTTGCTTGACCCGCATTTCCTGCTCCTGCTTGACGAGCGCCATACGCTCCAACTTGGCATCGGCGGTCAGGCTTTGCAGCCGAGTGGAGTTAAGTAAGGAGCGGATGTTGTCGCGCAACTGGTCCCAGAAGTCGTTCTTGGAAGTGGTGCGCACCACGGTGCTGGAACCACTGGTGCTGCTCCCGCCAGCGGCTGCCGCGCTGCCCGAGCTGGCGATCTCGCCCGTGACCCCGATGGATGAAGTCGTGTCGCGCGTCATGTTGACGTAGTTCACGCGATAGGTCTTGACGTAAGCCGTGTCGGGCGACACAAGTAGGGTATTGCCCTCGAGGCGGTAGCGCATGTTGACCTGCTTCGAGACGCGCTCGAGGATCGCCGGCAGCGTTTCGTTGATCGCGTTGAGGCTCACCAGGCCGGCGAGCCCCGGGTGGATGTCGATGTTCTGCTTGGTGTCGCGCGCGAGCGCGAGCAGCAGGTCCTTCACCGGCACTTCGTTGACTACCACGCTGTAGGTCTGCGGTTTCACGGCGGGCTTGGGCGGGGGCACGAATTCGCTGATCCTGGCGGGCGGGGGAATCACCTGGGCCTCGGGGTACGCGGGCGCGGCAATGTGGCCTTCCGAGGGCGGGATGTAGGGCTTGATGTCCGCGCAGCCGGCGGCGGCCAGGACCAGCGCCAGCGCCAGCGGTGCACGGGAACGGGAATAGAAATGGAGCGCATGCGGTGCTGCATCGCTCATCGTCAGTGCCACCGTCCCCAGCGCTGCTACAGTCGGTTGCATCACTTTTCCTTGGCTATTGCTGCGCCTGGCCCACTCACCGCGAACCCCACTCAGCACCGCGGTCAGGATGGCCGGTGCTGTCTGATCTCGGCGCGTATGCCTTGCACCGTGCGCAAAATCGGCTGGTTCACCCTGAGCGATCCCGGCAGTTTATCAAGCGCTTCCCGCGCCTCGCGCGGACTATTGAAGCTGCCGTATAGAACGGTCAGAGACGGCTTTTGCTTCGCCAGGGTACGATACACAAAAACCTTATTTATTTCAACGAACTTCCCCATCGAATTGAGGAGGTCCTTAAGCTGTTGGGGGTCATTGGTCCCCATCAACTGGATGCTGTAGGTGGTGTGGGGCTCGCTCGTCAGCCATTCGTGAGTGGCGGCGAGCCTGGCCTCAAGCAAGTCGCCACCATCGCCTGGTTCGGTCTTGCTGTCGCTAACAGCGGGCGCAGCAAGTTTTGTACCACCATCGCTGGCTGGGGCAGCAACGGCGCCAGCGGGCGCGCGCACAATCTGGCGGGGAGCAGATGACGCGGCGGTCCCCGGTTGCACCGCTGTCGAAGAGGCGACTGCTGAATTTTCGGCGGCGACCGTGCTCGCCGAGCCGGCCTGCGGGGCCCGGACCACCGTGGCCGGGCTCTGGACGGCATGCTGCAGCAGCGCGTAGATCGCGATGCCGAGCACGACGCCTGCCGCAACCAGCGCGCCGCCGCCCCAAAGACGGCTGGCCTCGACGCGGCGGGGCATCTGCTGGCTGAACTCGCTGTCGCGCACCGCGGCCTCGACGTGTTTCGATTTCAACGTGTGAGTGTTCTCCGAGAACGCCGCGAGCAGCGCCTTGTCGGCGATCAGGTTGACGCGCCGCGTCAGGCCCAGGGAGGTGCGCGCGATGTGCTTCACCACCGAGTTCGAGAACAGGTCAGGCCCGCGGTAGCCCGCCGCGCGCATGCGGAACATCAGGTATTCCCGGATTTCCCCCTGCGTGAGCGGTTCGAGCCGGAAGCTGTGGGTGATGCGCTCGCGCAACTGCCGGATGTTGGGCTGGCGCAGGTTGTCGTCGAGCTCGGGCTGGCCAAACAGCACGATCTGCAGCAGCTTGTCGTTGCTCGTCTCGAGATTGGACAGCAGGCGGATTTCCTCGAGCGTGGCGAGCGGCATGCTTTGCGATTCCTCGACGAACACCACCACGCGCTTGCCTTCGGCGTAGCGCTTGAGCAGGAAATCGTGCATCCCCTGTATGACCTCGAGGCGCTGCGCGCCGCGATCCACCGGCAGCTGCAGCTCGAAGGCGATCGCGTGCAGGATCTCCTCGGGAGAAACGCTGGGATTCGAGATGTAGACCGTCTCGATGTGGGCGGGCAGCCGCGTCGGCAGCATGTGGC
>CAYYZZ010000283.1:0-3779 GCA_964476235.1 uncultured Streptomycetaceae bacterium
CCGCGCGGCACGACCACGTCCACGAAGTCCTGCATCGTGATCAGCTCGCCCACGGCGGCGCGGTCGGTGGTCTCGATCACTTGCACCACGGTCTCGGGCAGCCCCGCGGCCTTGAGCCCCGCGTGCACGCAGGCGGCGATCGCCTGGTTGGAGTGAATCGCCTCCGATCCCCCGCGCAGGATCGCCGCGTTGCCGGACTTGATGCAAAGGCCCGCCGCGTCGGCGGTGACGTTGGGACGGGACTCGTAGATGATGGCGACCACGCCGATCGGCACCCGCATCTTGGCGACCTTGATGCCCGAGGGGCGCTTCCGGGGCTCGGTAATCTCGCCGATGGGGTCGGGCAGCGCCGCGATCTGCCGCAGGCCGTCTGCCATCGCCGCGATGACCTTGGGCGTCAACGTGAGCCGGTCGACCATGGCCGGGTCGAGCTGCTGCTTCTTCGCCTCGTCGAGATCGCGCGCGTTGGCTTCGATCAACTGCTTGCGGCCGCGCTCGATCGCGGCGGCCATTTCCTTCAACGCGCGATTCTTGGTCGCGGTATCGGCGCGCGCGACGACGCGCGCGGCAGCGCGTGCCTGGCGGCCGACGTTGTGTATGTAGGTACCGACATCCATAAAAATCCTGCGGCGCTGGCAGTGCGCGCGTTGAGCGGCGATGTCGAGTTCGGGATCAGCGACTCCCGTGCCCTGGACGCCCGCTCGAACGCGCGGAGTTAAACTGGAGCGGTGCTTCCGGTTTGACGGGACTTAGAACAGTCCCGGCTGGCTGCGTTCCGCTGCGCGCGCGGCGGCAACCATTTTACCCTGTTTCGGCAAGGACTTGGCGGGGGCGCTGCTGGCGAAACGCAAGCCGAGCTGCAATAGCTCGTCCCACACGTCGCCGCGGATCAGGCCCTTCACCATGCGGTCCACTTTCGCGGCATGGACGATCGCGGCCTCGACCTGTTCCTTCGTGAAACGGCGGCAGTTCTGCTGCATGAGGCTCTGGTGGGCGTTGCCCCACACCCTGACGTCGCGCCAGAGTTGCGGCGGCATCTTGCCTGCGGCCATCCCGTCGAGCACGCGCCCGATGGTGCGGATCTCCTCGGCAATCGCCCACAGCACCAGCGGGGGCGCGACGCCTTCGCCCTTCAATCCGTCCATCATGCGAGCGAGGTGCCGCACGTCGCCATCGAGCAACGCCTCGCCGAGGTTGAAGACATCGTAGCGCGCGACGTCGAGCACCGCCTCGCGCGCCTGGTCGAAGGCGATCGCGCCCGCGGGGAACAGCAGCGCGAGCTTCTGCACTTCCTGGTGCGCGGCGAGGAGGTTGCCCTCCACGCGGTCGGCGATGAAGTCCAGCGTTTCCTTGTCCGCCTCCTGGCTCTGGGCGCGCAGCCGCCCGGCGAGCCATTCCGGCAGCGCTTTGCGGGTGACGGGCTTGGCTTCGACCGCCACGCCGGCACGGTCGAGCGCCTCGAACCAGCCGGCCTTCTGCGCCTTCCAATCGATTCCAGGCAGGACAACCAGCGTGATGGTGTCGGGCGGCAGCCCTTCACAGTAGCGCGCGAGCGCCTCGGACCCCTCCGTTCCCGGTTTGCCGGTGGGTATGCGCAGCTCGAGAATGCGGCGCGCGGCAAACAGGGACTGCGAGTTGCCAGCGAAGGCGAGTTCGCTCCACTTGAAGCTGGAATCCACCGTGAGGACGTTGCGTTCGGTGTAACCCTCGGCGCGGGCTTTCGCGCGGATGCGGTCGGAGGCTTCGAGCGCGAGGAGGGTCTCGTCGCCGAACACGGTGTAGAGCGGCTTGAGCTCGCGCGCGAGATGCTGCTGCAGTTGCTCGGTGGATATTCGCATCACTTGGCGCTCTTGGCGTCTTGGCGGCCATCTTAAGACTGTAACTTTGCAGCCTGCAGGCGGCGCACCAGCTGCTGCACCGCGTCGCTGCGCATGTCGCGGAACAGCAGCGCTTCCTCGGATTCCTTGGCCAGCGCCTGCTCGTCATTGAACGAGTAGTCGCGCTTGAGCACGATCTCGCTCGCGGGGATGTGCTCGCGGTTCTTGCCGTCCGTCAGGCGGAACGCGACCCGGTATCTCAGCTGGAACTCGCGCACGCGCCCGCCGCCGCCGAGCGAGAGTATCTGCTTCTCCTGCAGCTCGTCCATGATCTGCAGGACGACCTCGGCCTGCTCGGGCCGGTCGGCGATGCGGGTGCCGCTGCCCGCCTGCACCACGCGCTTCAACTGTATGGCGAACGACGAACTCGGGGCGGCCTGCACGTACAGCGTATTGAACGGCAGCGTCACCGTGCCGCGGAGCTGGAAACCGCAGGCGGCGAGCAACAGGACGCTCGCCACAAGGCAAAAGGCAAAAGGCAAAAGGCAAAAGGAGTTTCCCGAGCTGGCCCCTTGTGCCTTGTGCCTTGTGCCTTGTGACTTCATAGTCCGCTCAGATTACCAGATTGACCAGCCGTCCCGGCACGACGACCACCTTCTTGATCGGCTGGCCGCCGACGTGCTTCTGCACTGCCGGGTCGGCCAGCACGAGGCTTTCGATCGCCTTGCGGTCGGCGTCGCGCGGCACGCGCACGTCGCCGCGCTTCTTGCCGTTCACCTGCACCACCAGCTCGATCTCGTCCTCGATCAACGCGGCGGGGTCGGGTTCCGGCCAGGTTGCCGCGAGGACGTCATCCCCGAACTTCAGCTCGCGCCACAAGCAATGCGAGATGTGCGGCGTGATGGGCGAGAGCAGCCTGAGAAGTATGCTCAACCCCTCGTGCAGCACGGCATTGCGGGCAGGGTCGTTGCCCGGCGCGCGCTCGAGTGCGTTCAGGATCTTCATCGCCGCCGAGGCCACGGTGTTGAACTGGTGCCGGCCGATGTCGTAATTGGCCTGCTTCAGCACCGCATGGACTTCGCGTCGCGCGCCCGCCAGTTCCTTCGAGAGGGCCGCGCCGCCGGGCGGGCCGGCGGATGCCGCGCCGCTCTCGCCGAATTCCCAGGCGAAAGTCCACAGCCGCCGCAGGAAGCGCGCCGCGCCCTCGACGCCGGCGTCGCTCCAGACCAGCGTGTCTTCCGGAGGCGAGGTGAACATCATGAAGAAACGCGCGATGTCCGCGCCGTAGTGGTCAATCAGCTCCTGTGGGTCCACGCCGTTGTTCTTGGACTTCGACATGGTGCCGAGGCCGCCCGCTTCGACCGGCTTGCCGTCTGCCTTGAGCACGGCGCCGCGGTTGCCGGCCTCGTCCGTTTTCGCCTCGACCTCGACCGGGTTGTAATAAGTGATGCGGCCGCTCTCTGCCTTGCGGAAGTAGATGTCGTTCAGCACCATGCCCTGCGTCAGCAGGTTGGTGAAAGGCTCGTCCAGCTTCACCAGCCCGAGGTCCCGCATCACCTTGGTCCAGAAGCGCGAGTAGAGGAGGTGCAGGATGGCGTGCTCGATGCCGCCGATGTACTGGTCCACCGGCAGCCAGTAACTCACGCGCTCGTCCGCCATCGCCTTCGGGTTGTCCGGGCAGGCGTAGCGGAGGTAGTACCAGGACGAGTCCACGAAGGTGTCCATGGTGTCGGTCTCGCGCTTCGCCGGCTTGCCGCACTTCGGGCACTGGCAGTTCACGAAATCGGCGCGCTTGTTGAGCGGGTTGCCGGCGCCGTCCGGCACGCAGTCCTCGGGCAGCACCACCGGCAGTTGCTGGTCCGGCACCGGCACGTCGCCGCAGGCGCCGCAGTGGATCAGCGGGATCGGCGTGCCCCAGTAGCGCTGGCGCGAGATGCCCCAGTCGCGCAGCCGCCACAGCAC